>CAZQZF010000024.1:0-14827 GCA_964597745.1 uncultured Zetaproteobacteria bacterium | reverse complement strand
GAAAAAATTCCTGGCCTGTAATGCCTGTAAAAAGCGATTTATTCAGGGCCGACTACTTATCACCAGAAAAGTGACAGAACGATTTTTGAAACACCATGCAAACCAAATACTTACATCCTGCACCCATCGTTAATATCGGACCTTGAAAAGTTCCCTGATAGCTGGAAGTTTTGCTTCGGCTATCGCACGACCGGCCGCAATGGCTTCTTTGGCCCTGTAGAATTCCAATGTCCCGATATCGCTTACATCGGGGGTCAGTAGCAAGTCCGGGGGTGAAATTCGCATACGCAGGCGCATCAGCATATCTTCACTGATCAGTAATGCCTGATTCATCACCGAACTGATACCGAGATTTCTTTCTACCCGAACGGAGGGCTGACGCATTCGTTTGAATCCTTTAAACCATGCCGTGAGTTGAGGCGATCTCTTCAACCATGGGTGATCAAGCAACTCTGCAAGTCTTCCTTCCCATTCAGGCGCTTCTCGTTCACGGTGCGCCGCATGTTGCTTGACGTTTGTGTGTGCCTGAATGGCGAGCACAGGGCTGCCGAAATATTTTCGCGCCACATCGAACGGAACCGGATTAACCATACCGCCATCAATAAGCAGTTGGCCGTTCTTCTCCAGTGGTGAGAGTAAACCGGGATAAGAAATACTGGCGCGCACGGCATCAAGCAAATTGCCCGAACGGATAATGATTTCTTCGCCGGATTCCAGATCGGCGGCAACGGCTGCAAATTGCGTGGATAATTCTTCAATGCGTTTATCTTTCATATACGGCGCCAGATATTCGCGGATACCCTTGCCGGTAGAAAATCCGGCTTCGCCGAAATCAGGTGTGAACAAACGCATGGTAGATATCCAGTCCATGCTGCATGCCAGTTCCTTCATCTGTTCTACAGTGGTGCCTGCGGCCAGAAAAGCGCCGATCTCGGCGCCAATACTGGTGCCAACCACCGCTCTGACAGGTATGTGCTCGTGCGCCAGCACCTCCAGCACGCCGATATGTGCAATACCCCGTGCGCCACCGCCTCCCAGAGCCAGTACCATCCCCTGTTTCCGTGTATTACCCATGGTCTGGCTCCTTGATCAAACAAGGGATAAAAGTCGGCACCCTTTTTTGATATTCGGCGTATCGAGGGTGAGCGGTAAGCATGCTATGCAGAATGGAAAATACCAGTCCTGCCAGGCAAATCCATGATGCGCTCATTGGCCAAGCATAACCTGTCCTTGCATTCGCGGGGTAAAATAAAGCATGATACCACGATGCGGCGTGTTGATTCTCCCCCGTTACAATGTGTATCCGGAAGATGCGGATATTGATTTGATTATGCTGTTTGCTATCAGTTTGCCGCCGGGAGAGATGGACATGCAAACAGCCGAAGCTATATCCGCCCTCCCTTCACCCTGCCCCCGAAAGCTGTACGAAACGCGGGGAAAAGCTGACTACAGTAGCAACTGACTGGCGTGTTGCAGCTCATGAAAATGGAGGGTATATGTATACGAAAGAACTAAGACGTCAGCATATAAAAATCGTCCGGCACATCAAGCAGTTGCGTAGTATGATAAACAGCAATGACGTGGCCGCGAGTGCATCAGAGATCCATGCCCCGTTGATAGAATTGCAAAATATGCTTAATGAACACCTGAATCAGGAAGATAAATACCTCTATCCGGAACTACTGGCCAACGGCGATCAGGAGACACGTGAACTGGTCAGACAACTCAAGGAGGGCATAGGAGATATTGCAAGCATGTTGTCCGGCTATTTTCCACGATGGGATTCCGCGGGGAAGATCAGAGCCCGTACCGGCGATTTTGTAACGGAAACCCTGGCCTTGTTCAAGGTTGTGTATTTCAGGATAGATAAAGAGAATATCGTCATCTATCCCCTAGCCGACAGATTACATGCCTATTCCGAAAGGAAAAAGCCCGGGGATTCATCCGATTAGTCTGCACTATTCATGAATAGTGCAGGTTAGGTATCTGCTCGAAATTTTTGCACCCGCTCACCCAGAAGGCGGGCTGTCAGCAGGAAGACCAATGCGCCCCCCGACACAGCGATAATTAGCCACATGGCCTGGACTGTTTTTCCCATGGATGGAAATGGCCAGAGCCAGGCGAGGGCCAGCAGGGAAGCAAGCATTGGGATACAGGCCACAACGGCGCGCAGCATGCGCTTGCCACTTTCACTATCGATCAGTACGCCGTAACGCTTGCGCAGATGAATCATGAGCAGACCAGCATTGACAAATGAAGCCAGAGATGTGGCCAGAGCCAGGCCGACGTATTGCAATGGCCACATCAGCAGCAGGGCAAGAACAATGTTGACGGCAACGGCAATACCCGCAAACCGAACCGGTGATTTGGCATCCTTTTCGGCATAACAGGCGGCCGATAACACCCGAATCCAGCAAAAAGCCAGCAGTCCAAGGCTGTAGGCCTGTAGAGCATGGGCCGTAGCCAGGCTTGATGCGTGATCAAAGCGCCCATGCTCAAAGAGGGTAACGATGATGGGTTCGGCCAGTATCAGCAGGCCGATAACGGAAGGCAGCGTGATCCAGGTCAGCCAGCCCAAGCCTTGACGAAGGTCTATGATGGCAAGTTCACGATTCCCGCTGGAAAAGTGTCTGGACATGGATGGGAGAAGGGCTGTTCCAGTAGCCATGCCGAAAAGAGCAAAGGGCAATTGAACGAGACGATCGGCGTAATAAAGATAGGATACGGCCCCGGCGGGAAGCAGTGTGGCCAGGACAGTTCCTACCAGGATATTGACCTGGACCGCGGCCACACCCAGCACGGCGGGTCCAAACAGTTTCAAGGTCAGTTTTACGGCCGCCAGTTGTAGATTGATGGCCGGCCTTGGCGTCCAGCCGATGCGCCGCAGGGCGGGAAACTGGATGCCAAGCTGGAGCGCCCCGCCAAGCAACACGCCTATAGCCAAGGCCAGGGCAGGATTTTCAAACCCGGGCGCCAGCAGAAGGGCCGCTAGAATCAAGGATAGATTCAACAGAGCAGGAGTTGCGGCGGCGACGGCGAATTTCTTGTAGGTATTCAGTACCGCCCAGGCCATGGCGGTCAATGAAATCAACATCAGGTAGGGAAACATCAACCGCGCCAGAGTAAGTGTTTGCTTCCAACGATCGGGTTCATCGAGAAAGCCGGGCGCAAAAATCATCAGTAATGCCGGCATAAAGACAATGCCCAAAATGGTGACGCCCAACAGAATTGCCAGCAGCAGGCCGGCCAGGGCATTCAGATATCGGCGTACATCTTCCTCCCCTTGCTGGCGCTGATCACTGAGTACCGGAACCATGGCGACAGTAAGGGTGCCCTCGGCAAAAAGGCGCCGGAAAAAATTTGGCAGCTTGAAAGCGACGAAAAAAGCGTCAGCCATGATGCCGGCGCCAAGGACTCGG
Organism: uncultured Zetaproteobacteria bacterium; assembly: GCA_964597745.1. Classification (GTDB taxonomy): domain Bacteria; phylum Pseudomonadota; class Zetaproteobacteria; order Mariprofundales; family Mariprofundaceae; genus CAYLYU01. The sequence continues at coordinate 11,408 of CAZQZF010000024.1, read as the reverse complement.
GCAAGCAGGATATCCCGTACAAACCCGAGCACACGGGAGGCAAGTGTCCAGCCGCCGACGGTGCCGGTGGATTTCAGCACACCTTGCCGAACCTTATTTGACTTCTCAGACTCTATATTCATAATGCGGCGCCTTCTCAGTGCCGGGAGCATACCGGCTGGAGAGAAAACCGGAAGGGGGTGTTGCTTACTTGCCTGGAATTAGAATTCATGATGATGAGCCAGTTGAAATAGCGCTCAAGCGATTTCGCAAACAGGTGGAACGTGCCGGAGTTCTGAGCGAATGCCGTCGGCGCGAGTCCTATGAAAAGCCGTCCATCAAGGCCAAACGTAAAGCTATTGCGGCACGCAAACGACTGATGAAGCGTTTGCGCCGTATTCGTGCCCGTCAATCTCGCGAATATTAGTCCGAACTGTTCGGGCTAGATCACATCAAAGACCGGGCTCTGTGTCCGGCCTTTCCATTTAAAAACCGCGGAGAGCCTATGCTGATTGAACGTATTACTGAAGATATGAAGCAGGCCATGAAATCCGGCAACAAACTGCAGCTTGGCGCCATTCGAATGCTGCGGGCTGCAATACAGGATAAACAGATCGAGCTCGGGCGCAAGCTTGACGATCCGGATGTCCATGCCCTGCTCGCCAAAATGGTGAAACAGCGCCGTGATGCCGCCATCCAGTATGCGGCTGGAGGCCGCGGCGATCTCGAGACCCGGGAACTGGCCGAAATCGATTATTTACAGGCTTACCAGCCAAAACAGCTTGGCGAACAGGAACTCGTTGCGGTGATTAATCAGACTATCAGCGAGATAGAGGCTAAGAACATGCGCGATATGGGCAAAGTGATGGGCGCGCTCAAGACAAGGATTCAGGGCCGGGCGGATATGGGAAAGGTCCATGCTCTGGTCAAGGAGAGGCTGGCGTCAGCGTAGCCCTTGCCAGAACCAGTTCGGACGACTACAAAAGGATATGGCACATTTTTCAGAACAGTTTCTACAGCAGGTGCTGGAACGCAGCGATATCGTGGAGCTGATTTCCCGGCACGTGGATTTGAAGAAGGCAGGCAGCAATTTGATGGGTCTGTGTCCTTTCCACCATGAAAAAACACCCTCCTTTTCCGTTTCCCCGGACAAACAGCTTTACCATTGCTTTGGCTGCGGCAAGGGCGGCGGCGCCTTCCAGTTCCTTATGGATTATGACGATCTGGCATTCCCGGAAGCCGTAGAGAGACTTGCCGAAAAAGCCGGCCTTGATGTGCCACGCAATAAAATGGTCCCGGAGGAGCGGCGGAAGGACGAAAGTTCCCGCAATCTGCTATCACATACAGTCGACCTCTTCCATCAGGGATTGTATTCATCAAATGCAGCCAGGGCGCGTCATTACCTTCAGGCCCGCGGCCTGCCAGAGAAGATTTGGCAGGACTATCTCCTGGGATATGCCCCTGAAGGGTATGGATTTTTACAGCGCAGCCTTGATCACGGTTGCCTGACAGACCTGGAAGCAATTGGCCTGTTGTTCAAAGGCGAGCGGGGATACAGGGAACGTTTCCGGGGGAGAATCATGTTTCCGATCCGGGATCGCCGTGGACGATTCGCGGGTTTTGGAGGCCGATTGATCGGCAACGGAGAACCCAAATATCTGAATTCTCCTGAAACGGCATTTTTCCATAAATCCGAATTGTTATACGGCTATCATGAACATCGAGAGCATATACGCAAACTCGATCATCTCCTGGTGGTCGAGGGATATATGGATGTGCTGATGCTGGCGGCTTTTGATCTTCCCTTCGCCGTTGCGCCGCTCGGGACTGCCATTGGAGAATCCCAGATCAGGGCTATTTTGAGACTGCACCCCTCCCCTATATTCTGTTTTGATGGCGATCGCGCAGGCAGGAGGGCGTCTTGGCGAGCACTGGAATGCATGATGCCCATCATGACCGCGGACCATTCACCCCGATTCATGTTTTTGCCCGAAGGGGAAGATCCCGATTCACTGCTGCGTCATAAGGGAAGGCCGGGTTTTACCGAACAAATGGAAAAGGCCGCTCCTGTATTGGAGACCTTCCTTACCGGCTTGAAGAATCTGGCCGGGGGAAGTGGAGCCGAGGGCCGGGCGCGGATGGCCAAACGCGCCGACCGGATGCTCAAAGAAATGGGAGACCATTATTTACGTCAGGCCTGGCAACAGGATGTAGAACGAGTAACCGGGATTTCGCTAAAAACCACGCGTTTTATGACCAGCGACCACTCCACAACCGCGGGAAAGACCGGCAGAAAGGGACGCAGCCTGGAAGACAAATTTGTGGCCGCACTGTTGCAAAATCCGGAGCGATTTGGGCAGTTACCCAAGAATGCGGATCAGTTTTCACTTGACGATAAAGTGCTGAATAGTATATACACGCGCGCCTTACAGAATGTCAGGGATGGCTCGGGACTATCTCCCAGCCGTCTGGCGCTTGATTTTCCGGATGATCAACGTATTTCACGTTGGCTCAACGAGCCGGAAGTGAACGATGAGACATTTACCGGCCTTTTGCTCGACATACGTGTCAGGGATGTGAAAAAATGCCTTGGCCGGACCATAGACTTGTCTGAGAAGGAGCAACTCAAAAACCGTCTCAGGCAATTGGAACAGGAAAGAATCGAGCTATATAAGCGTACAACTACAGAGGTTAAGCATGAGTAGAAAAGGAATATCAGCAGAAGGGCAGTCCCGTGTTCGGGTACGTGATCTGGGAAGTCTTATGGCCAAGGGGAAAGAAACAGGTTTTATTACCTATGAAGAACTCAACAAACACCTCCCCGGTGGCCTGGTATCCGCTGACCAGATCGAACAGATCATCAACCTCTTTACTGAAATGGGCGTGGAAGTTGTTGATCCCGAAAGGGCGCCAACCGGAGTGTACGCCCTGCGCAAGGAATTGTTGCGCAAGGAAGATTCCGCTCTCAGGGCTGATACCACCACCCTGGGCACTGTTATCCGAATTGATGACCCTGTTCGTATGTACCTGCGGGAAATGGGAACAGTGGAACTTCTCACTCGAGAGGGAGAGATTGAAATTGCCCGGCGTATAGAGGAGGGCTGTAAACAGGTTCTTGAAGCCATTTGTCTATGCCCCACTACATTTCGTGAAATTATGCTGCTTGGAGAGCGCGCACAGGAAGAAAACGCGAAATTGCGATATGTTCTCGATATTGATGACAAGGTAGTTAACGCTGCCGCTATTGAAGCCTATGAGTCGCGCCATATTCGTGGCGATAATGACGAAGTCATTCAACCCAAGGAAGTGATCAAGCTGGATCCAGAGAAGCTTAGCGAGGCCATCAAGGCCAGAACCGCTACACCTGATGGCACGCCAATGCAGGAAACTATTATTACCAGAGAAGAGCAACTGCAGGAGGCCATCGGGCATTTCAAGGCTGCCCAGAAATTTTATGATAAATATACCGGATTAAGGAAGAAATCAGAAAAAAGACCTGATGATGCGGTTCTTGCCGTGAAGGCGCAGCAGGCTCTCGATGAAATGCTTTCTGAATTGGTGAAGATTCCCTTTTCAAACAAGCAGATTGATTTGTTGGTGCAGCGTTTCAAAAATGCCATTGAGCGCTTGAGGAAGTGCGAACGCGCCATTCGTGATCTGGCTTTGGGAGCTAAAATGCCCAGAAAGCTCTTTCTGGAAACATTTCTGACCAATGAAAGCAACGAGGCCTGGATCGATACGATACTCAAGGAACATTCGGGAGCGCCCTGGGCAAATGCACTTGAGTCGGTTAATGGTAAGATTCGTGAAAATCAGCGCCGTCTTATACGGGTTGAAAAGGAAGTGGATCTCTCCGTCGGCCAGTTGAAGCAGATTGCCAGGCGGCTGACCATGGGCGAAGCCAAGGCCAGGCAAGCCAAAAGAGAGATGATCGAAGCCAATCTGCGTCTGGTAATCTCGATTGCAAAGAAATACACCAATCGAGGCCTGGGCTTTCTGGATCTGATCCAGGAGGGCAACGTTGGTTTGATGAAGGCCGTGGATAAATTTGAGTGGCGGCGAGGGTATAAATTTTCCACCTATGCTACGTGGTGGATCCGCCAGGCCATCACTCGCTCCATTGCCGACCAGGCGAGAACAATCCGAATTCCGGTCCATATGATTGAAACCATCAACAAGATCATGCGGGTTTCCAGACAAGTAGCCCAGGAAGTAGGCCGGGATCCAACGCCTGAGGAACTGGCCGAACATCTTGAGATGCCGGAGGCAAAGGTGCGGCAGATTCTTGAGGTCGCCAAGGAGCCCGTGTCCCTGGAGACGCCGATTGGAGATGAAGAAGATTCGCAATTAGGCGATTTTGTTGAGGATGAAAATGCCATCAATCCTATTGATGCCACAGTCCGGTCAGCGCTGGCCGGAGCCACACAGGAGGTACTGGGGAAGCTGACCGATCGTGAGCAAAAGGTATTACGGATGCGCTTCGGTATTGGCATGAATACGGATCATACCCTGGAAGAAGTTGGGAAGCAGTTTGGCGTTACGCGCGAACGTATTCGTCAAATTGAAGCCAAGGCCCTGCGTAAGCTACGTCATCCAAGCCGGTCCAGGGAGCTCAAGACATTTGCCGAAGGGCCAGAGGCTCAATCAGCCTAGAAAAAGCAGTTGGAAGTGCGGCTCACTGCTTTTTCCAGGATCAGCGTAATAGGCCTTTTTTCGGGGGCACGTACAGGCGTTGAATGGAAATCGCCTTGCGGCTGTCCGCATTAACCTGAACCAGGGTGGCATAGATGCTGCCGCCTTGCCGTACAACCTCAAACCGGCGCGGCATTTTGTTCACCATGCGTTGTAGCGCTCCTTCCACCTGCATGCCGATAATAGAGGCATAGGGCCCCGTCATGCCCAGATCCGTCTGGTAGGCCGTTCCCTTGGGCAGGATGGTTTCATCGCATGTGGGCACGTGGGAATGCGTACCAAATACAAACGAAGCCCGGCCATCCAGGAACCAACCCATTCCCATTTTTTCACTCGTCGCTTCGGCGTGCAAATCAACAATAATGGCGGATACATCACCCGGGATTTCACTTAAAGCTTGCTCTGCGGCAGCAAAGGGGCAATCCCAGCTACCCATAAAGACCTGACCAATCAGGTTCACTACCGCTACCCTGTGGCCGGCGGATGTTTCACGTATAGTCCAGCCCCGGCCCGGGGCATGGGAGGAAAAATTAAACGGCCGAATCAAGCGTTCATCCCTGTCCATGCGAGTCATAATACTGCGCTGATCCCAACAATGATTACCATTGGTCAGAACATGGACGCCAAGCGCCAGCATTTCATCAGCGGTTTTTTCCGTCAAACCGAAACCGGCTGCCAGGTTTTCACCGTTGGCCAGAACAAAGTCCACGGAATAGCGGTCGATCAAACCGGGAAGATTCTCAGCCAGGACCCGCCTTCCCGCCTTACCTACGATATCTCCAATGGCAAGGATGTTCAGGTGGTGTTGCATGCAATAAGCTCCTGTTCGGTGACAATAAAATCCAGTGACATATCATGTTCCTCAGTCGGGATGTGCTCGAACTCCTGGCATGAAAAGGCCAGGCCAACCCGGCAGGAAATGTACCCGTTATATCTGGCCAGCCAGCGGTCAAAACAGCCCTTGCCAAGGCCCAGACGGTTGCCACTGCGGTCAAATCCAAGCAAAGGGCACACGATCATCGTTTCGGATCCATCCGTTTGCCAGATGGCGCCGTTCTGTGGCTCCTCCACCTGGAGGTTGCCCGTATCCCATTGCGTTTCCGAATTGATAAGCCGCCATTCCATATGACCCGTAGAATGGGTAATGGGCGCAAAGACATGAAGGGATGAGGTTGAAAAAAGGCGTTTTGTACTGACCTCATCCGGCATGGACCGATAGACGAGCCATCGGGCACCGGATGTATTAAAATGATGCAACAACCGTTTCTGAATAATATTGGATAATCTGGCCCGCGTAGCTACCGGCAGAGATCGTCTGGCAGTCAGGGCCTGTTGGCGCAGTATCTCTTTTTGGCGGGAACTCATTCGGCCGGAATGACCCCCGCGTTGGCGTTTTGGCAGAAATATGCCGAACCCTCATTGAGAGGTGGGCGCCGCACCCCAGCGTCAGGTCTGCCACAATCGAGGCAGTCACACGGCTGAAGTAGCAAAGCTCCCTTTCGACACTTATCGGTTCTGGCAACAAAATGCCATTCGCTCAACGCAGGGGCGCTTCCGCTAAGCCTTTCACCTGTAATAATACATCTTCCAGGCCCAATAGCAAACTGTCCATGCCTTCATCACCATGTTCATCTTTCAAGAGTAATTCTCCAGCCAGGTTCAGGGAAACCAGCGCCAGCAGACGGTCTGACGCAACTGCCCCACCCAGGCGGCACAATTCATCAAGGCGGTCCTGAACAAGCTTGGCGGAGGCCTGAACATGTTCAGGGTCTTCAGCGGTCCGGATAGACAATCTTCTGCCCATCAAGCTGACATCAACCAGGTTGGACATTGCTCAGGTCTGATTTTCGACAGCCAGAAGGCCATCAATTTTTTCCATAGTATTGGCAACACGCGCCCGGACTTCCAGACGCTGATCATCGGATATCTGCAGCGCGGTCTCAATTCGTTGAACCTGATCGCGCCGATTTCTAAGTTCTGATTCGGCCAGGCGGATAACCTCCTTGAGACGATGGTTCTCAGCAGCCAGAGACTCCATCTTCCGGCGAATTTCCCCGATCATCTGGCTCAATTCATCAAGCCGGTCCTGGACGATTTCCTGCTTACTCTGCATTGAAGAATACGACTCCGGCTAGAGCACGGTGCGTATGACATGATACGGACATGAACTGGATTTAATCATTGCCTCCCGTTTCGGTCAAGCTAAACCCGATGGCGGTCAGCCCGTATATTGCATGAAGGCGGACATCTGATGGGTAACTTGCCTGCACGTTGCGCGCAAGCAGGCTAGTTGATCACAGTATCTATATTGGCCAGGAATGGGAAATGTTCAATCAGCCAATTTGAAAGCAGACTGAAACTACCGAGAAGAATCAGCACTCCGACAGTAATGAGCAGTACGCCTGAAATAATTTCCACTGCGCGGAAGTGATTGCGGAATTTCTGAGACCATCGCATAAACTTGTCGGTGGCCAGTGCGGCCAGGAAAAAGGGGATGGCCAGGCCGCCAGAATACACCATCAGCAGAAGCACTCCCTTGCCAACATGATTCTGGGCACCGGCAATGGCCAGTATGGCGCCCAGGATTGGACCGATACAGGGCGTCCAGCCGAAGGCAAAGGCGGCGCCCAGCACCAGGGCGCCAAGTCCGTGTGTTGCTTTGACCTTGGCCTGGAATCTGGCTTCATACATGAGCCATGGAATGCGAAACAACCCTGAATAATGGAGGCCGAAAACGATGATGATGGCGCCGGCGACCTTTCCAAGAATGGCCAGATGGGCCATCAGCCATTGGCCAAAGAAAGTCGCCGAGGCTCCCAAGGCAATGAATATAAGGCTGAAACCGGCAATGAACCATATCGATTGAACCAGGGCGTGCCTTTTCAGGGCCGGCTGTTCCGATCTCAGCGCGCTGACTGAAGTACCACTGATATAGGAGAGATAAGCTGGCACCAGCGGCAGGACGCATGGCGACAAAAAAGACAGCAGCCCGGCCAGGAGGGCGCCGGCAAATGTGACTTCAATCATGAATTTCGTATCCTATAGTGTTGCCGGTGAACTTTCCTGCATATTACATGGAATATATTATATTTCCATGAATGGGTGATGAGCGCCAAGACGAAAAAGAAAACGCCCGCCGGCTGGCGGACGTTTTTCCTGTAAGAGACCAGCGAAGGCGGGGAGATATTCCGGCTGGTCTCAGGATATTTATTGACCGATCCCCTGTCTAAGCGAAACGCTGATTCGAAAATGATGTTCGGCGACTCAATTCATTGCCGGCGCCGAAAAGAACGATACGCGCATGAGCGCAGCCGTGTATATGAGTGTAAATATAACTGCTATGGTTGCTACTACTTTCATATTGACCTCCTGATTCAATTATTGATGAAATCATAACCATGCCATGCAAGGACTCATTACGAAGTCATTATTCTTCACCTCGGACATCTCCGTTGGCGACGGGTGAATCATAGCCATGTTGAGATTAAACTAGCGTTGAACGCACATAAAAATTCGTTAATCACAAAAATTACGAAGTTGACAGGGTTGATTGGTAGAAATTACCTTAACCCGCATATTGCACAAAGACGGAATGGCAATCCGGATTGAGGATATATGGAACAACTTGATCAGATCATCAGTATCATTGCCCTGACCATGGGTGTGGCCTGGGCCAGTGGTATCAATCTTTACGCCACGATACTGATGCTGGGTCTGATGGGGGCGACCGGCAACATGGATCTTCCCGCCGGGCTGGAGATCTTGCAGGATCCCCTCGTCATTGCCGCGGGGGGCTTCATGTACTGTATGGAATTCGTGGCGGATAAAATGCCCGGCGTGGATACGGGATGGGATAGTATGCACACCTTTATCCGCATCCCCCTGGGCGCCGTGTTGGCTGCCGGGGCGGTGGGCGATGTGAGTCCGGCCATGTCGCTTGCGGCCGCTATTGCCGGCGGCGGGATTGCCGCCGGTTCGCACGCCTTCAAGGCCGGCAGCCGCGTCCTGATCAACACCTCACCCGAACCATTTACCAACTGGACAGCCTCGGTCCTGGAGGACGTTTCAGTTATTGCCGGCCTCTGGACCGCCCTGAATCACCCCGTGTTGTTTATTCTTCTGTTTATCGGATTCGTTATTTTGATGATCTGGCTGCTACCCAGACTCTGGCGAGGTATCAAAAGGGTTTGCGCAAGGATCAGTCGATTTTTTGGCTCGGAAAAGCCCGCGGAAGAGATGGGGCCAAAACATGATATAGATAAGCCTTCTTAACCCCGCAGAAGACTCGCCCGGATCAGGCCTCGAACCGGATCCGTGGATTCAATGCGGGCGCGCAGCCTGTCCCCGAGGGCATAGGCCTTGCCGGTGTAGGGTTCAACCAGTCTGTGCATCTTTTTGTCCAGATACAGCCTGCCTAATTCATCGGTCGAAACAACCGCCTCCGCCAGGCTTGGTTGAAGCTCCAGAAAGATGCTCCGTTCCGTGACACCACCGACAATGACATCGAATTCTCTGCCGATATCATTCTGATGATAAAGCGCGGACAACATGGCTGTTGCATCCCATTCCGCCTGCATTTGCTTGCGCTCCTGCACGGAAACATGCTGGCCAATTTCCTCCAGGTCACCGGCGTTGCGGTCGGTAACAGGTTCATTCCACAGCACCAATTTCAGTTGCCTGTGTACGGTCAGGTCCGCATAGCGGCGGATCGGGCTGGTAAAATGTGTATAGGTTTTATAGGCAAGCCCAAAATGACCGGCGTTGTCAGGGCTATAGCAGGCCCGTTTCATACTCCTCAAGATCAGCCTGCTGAAGGCATGGGCATGCGGCTTGTCGGCAGCCTGTTCCAGGATGCGCTGAAATTCCTTCGGGTAGGGAGGGCTGTCGCGGTGCACGGGTATAAACAAGCCGAACGGGGCAAAAAACTCGTTCAGGGACTGGATCGTCTCCGGTCCAGGCGGTTCATGGATGCGATACAGAAAGGATGCGCCTTTTTCCTCCAGAAAGCGGGCGACGGCCGTATTGGCGGCCAGCATGCATTCTTCGATAAGTCGGTGGGCTGAGTTCTGTTCGCGCACATCGATCCGGGATACCTTGTCGTCTTCGATGACGGCACGCGCCTCGGGCATGTCCAGATCAATCGTCCCCCGCCGCCGGCGTGTCTTTGCCAGCATCCGGTAAAGCCCGGCCGCATGATCGAGCATTTCCCGGATTTCCGCCCGGGGAATGGCGTCCGCATCCCGGTCTTCAAGAAACCCGGCCGTCTGTCTGTAGGTGAGACGGGCGCGGGATTGGATCAGGGCCTCGGCAATATGCACGGCTCGCCTGTGCCCACCGGCATCAAATCGCATACGCACAGCCATGGCCAGCCGGTTCACTTCCGGCTTCAGCGAACAGATACCGTTGCTCAGGACCTCCGGCAGCATGGGAATAACCCGGTCCGAAAAATAGAAGGAATTACCCCGCTCGCGGGCCTCACGGTCCATAGCGCTGCCGGTCCGGACATAATAACCGACATCGGCAATGGCTACCCACAGTTCAAAACCCCGGCCGCGGGAGACAACGCAAATGGCATCGTCAAAGTCCTTGGCGTCCTCACCATCAATGGTGACAAAGGGCAGGTGGGTCAGGTCCAGCCGCCCCTGCCGATCGGGGCGAAGGACGCTCCGGGGCGTCTTTTCAGCTTCCATCCGGGCATCTTCAGGAAATTCATCACTCAGACCCTGTTCGGCAACCACCAGATCAATCAGCCTGGCCGGAGACAGCACGTCGCCAAGCGTCTCAATGATGGAACCACGCATCGGGCTCGTGCCCCGCTGGATCTTGAGCCGCACCCAATCACCGTCATGGGCGCCCCCGGCATCCTTTTTTCGTACCAGAATGGTCTTCGGCATACGCCTGGTCCTTGGCTCGACGGTTCCAATGCCTGCCCGCATACGGAGCTGGCCGGTGATAATATCGGGCGCTTTTTCCAGGACCTCCAGAACCTCGGCGGATGAACGGCCACGCCTATTCACAATCCGAAACCTGATCCGGTCACCATGCAGCAGATCCCGCATCTGTTCATTGGGTATAAACACGTCATTTTCCCGTTTATTATCAACGCGAGCGAAGCCAAACCCATCCGGATGGGCAATGACCTGGCCAATTATTACTGCCTGTGCGTGGACCTTATGCCTGGGAACCGGTTTACCACGCTTGCCCGAGCGATGGAACCTGTCCGCTTTCCTTCTTGACACGCCGTTGCTCCCTTTTAGCATTCCTTAAGGATGATGAGTTCGTATGAACCGCATCATCACGCCCACGGATGGACTCTTTACGATTCCATCATGAATTAATTTGCGATTGTTGCATACTTGAGGGCATGATTAAAAGGCCTTGAAGGGCTTTTGTGAATTCATCACCTTTGCCGAGGTGGCGGAATTGGTAGACGCGCTGGCTTCAGGTGCCAGTGGCCGCAAGGCCGTGCTGGTTCGAGTCCAGTTCTCGGTACCACATTATAGTCCGGATAGGACTAATAAGGGCCTGTAAACACTAGGTTTACAGGCCTTTTCCTTGCCTCGATCTCCCTTGTTGTTCTGCCCTGTCCGCCTTCGTGCAATATGCGGGATAACCTCTCGCCTTTTTCCTCAGGTTAAGGTTTTTTTCAGGCCGGTATTTATAGCCACCCAGGTTGTCCCGCCGTTCGTGCTCTTGAACACGCCTCCCAACGTTCCGGCATAGAGAGTGGCGGGGGT
>CAZQZF010000023.1:0-15244 GCA_964597745.1 uncultured Zetaproteobacteria bacterium | reverse complement strand
GCCCTTCAAATCCATATCTTACACCCTGCACGCACTCCCAACTGAGGTTTCTAGGTTCAAGAGTCTCTTGCAAGGTATACGTTCGTATACCATACTCCGGACATGGTAAACAGGGATCATTTGCACCTGGCTAAACTGCGTGACTATCACGCTCGGTACAGGTCGCTGCCGTCGTACGCAGCCATTGCTTCACTGATCAGCGTCAGCAAGAGGGGCGCGGTGAAATTCGTGGACCGCATGATTGCCGCCGGATATCTGGGCAAGACGCCGGACGGGCGCGTATCGCCTGCCAACATGTTTTTCAGCCGGCGTCTTGTAGGCATGGCTCCGGCCGGCTTTGCCAGTCCGGCTTCGGAGCTCATGGGCGATGCCATCACCATAGATGAATATCTGGTCGAACACCCATCCAGTACGGTGCTGGTCGAAGTCAAGGGTGATTCGATGGTCGGGGCGGGCATCAACAGTGGTGACATACTTGTTGTCGAACGGGGTCCAACCCCTGAAACGGGGAAGATTATTGTTGCCATGGTCGATGGGGATTTTACCATCAAGTACCTTCAGCGGGATAAAAGAGGTTTTTATCTTCAACCCGCCAATCCCAACTTCTCCAACATTCGCCCTCAGGGCTCACTGGAAGTATATGGCGTGGTTGTGGGCCAGTTCCGTAAGATATGAGGCTGGCCGCCAACTGGCATAATGCCGTGGCCCATATCGACGCGGATGCCTTTTATGCCTCCTGTGAGGCTGTTCGACGTCCGCAACTGAAGGGGAGGCCGGTCTGCGTTCTATCCAACCAGAACGCATTTGTCATAGCCAGGAGCTACGATGCCAGGGCGAAGGGAATTACCACGGGTATGCCGGTGCGCGATGCCAGGAAGCTGGCCCCGGAAGCGGCCTGTCTTTCGCCTGACTTCAGATACTATGGCCAGATATCCGGAAAGATGTTCTCCATCTTCCGCCGCTACAGTCCGGATATTGAGGTCTACTCTATTGATGAGGGCTTTATGGATATGAATGGTATCCGTACGCTATGGCACAAGGGGTACCGGCAAATTGCAGACGATATCAGGGAGAGCGTGAAACGCGAGATTGGCATCACCGTTTCTGTCGGCGTAGCCAATACCAAGACGCTGGCCAAGATCGCCTCGGAGAGCAACAAGCCGAATGGCACCACTATTGTGCCCGGGAAACGTATTGACCGCTTCCTGGCGGATATCCAGGTGGCGGACATCCCGGGCATTGGCCGAAACCGTATGGCGCTCCTGCGCAAGTTCAACATTAAAACAGCAAGGGAGTTTGCCGTGGCTGATGAAGGCCTCATCAGGAGGCTGCTTGGCCGGCATGGCCTGACTCTCTGGTATGAGCTTAACGGCCAGTCTGTGTTTCCGGTCGTGACGGAACCACCGCTTCCCAAGAGCGTGGCGCGAACGGCTTCACTGGCCGGAGTCACGGCGGACAGGCGGATGATTGCCGCCCACCTGTCCAATCATACGATGCGGCTCACATCCGAGCTGGTTGGCAAGGGCCTTCTTGCGAAGCGTATCTCGGTATTCCTGAGCCTGAAGTCATTTGAATCAACAGACATGGAGATTCGGCTCGATTTCCCTACAAACAACCTGACGAAAATCTCAGCAGCGGTTCGCCAATCCTTTGCCTCGCTTTATCGGGAGAGTGAGCTTTACCGGGGTTGCGGCATTATCGCCACGCATCTCAGCAAGGAGACTTCTACAACTGAAGATATGTTCGGATTCATGCATGGGGATATTCGCCAGGCGAAACTTATGCTGGCCGTTAATGAGATCAATGAAGCCCATGGCAACCATACAGTCGCGCCAGCATCTACGCTTCCACTACGGAGGGGTTCCGTAAACAGGATACGATTCCAGTATCCGCTGCTTAGAGCCCATTAACCTAGCCCGGACTATTCATAAATACTGCCGCGCCCTTGCTTGTTCCTTTGCCCGCAACAAATCCTTGCTCAGGCGTCCGTAAGCACGGCTACGCACTTCTTCGCAAGCATCCGTTGCGAACAAAGGCCCAGTGCATCACGGCGATTCATGAATAGTCCGGGCTAGGTTAACGATGCAGGGCCGTGAAGATACGTTCGGCAAGCGTTTCCGAAATGCCGGGGGCCTCGGCAAGCTGGCCGCGCGAAGCCTTCTTTACGCCCTCGATGCCGCCGAAGCGACTGAGCAGAGCGGTGCGCTTTGCCAGGCCGATTCCCGGAATCCCGTCGAGTCTGGATGCGAACATGCTCTTCTGTTTGCGTTTGCGCATGTAACTGCCGGCAAAGCGGTGCGCCTCGTCGCGCAGACGGGCGATCAGCAACAGGGCAGGGGAGTGTTTTCCCGGCTTCAGGGGGTTGCCGATCTCGATCTTTCCCCCCTTCCAGCTGGGCCATAAAGTCTCCTCGCCAAGTTTTCGCGATACGCCCTTGGCCACGCCGACCAGACGCAGGGAACCCAGACCGTGGTCGGCAGCCGTTTGCATGGCGATGTTTAACTGTCCGCGGCCACCATCAATCAGCATCATGTCGGGTTCGGGAATAGTTTCTTCATTGATCGATCGGAAGAATCGGGACAGCACGCACTGCATGGCGGCGTAATCATCGCCGGCAGCAACCTTATCAAGTTTGTACTGGCGATAGTAATCTTTCTCGGGACCGTTCCAGCCGCCATAGACAATGGCGCCCGCCATCTGTTTTCCACCCAGATGGGCGTTGTCCACGGCGGCAATCAGGGCCGGCGCTTCATCCAGACGCAGCGCCTCAGCCAGGGCTTCGAACGCGGCCTGCTGGTTGCCCGGCGCCCGGCTGGCCAGGGACTGTTCTCCTGAACGGCGCACCTGCTGCAACCAGTGGAATCTTGCTCCCCGCCTGGGCGTTCTGATCCTCGCCTCTCTCTTCGTTGGCAATAGTTTCAACAGGCGCCGCAGCTCGGCGGCGTCATTTTCGGAAACCGAAAGCAGAATCTCGGCGGGCGCCTCTTCGCGGCGATAGCGCTCGATAAACAGGGACTGCAGAATTTCCAGGTCGTCCGCTTCCAGTGCCTGGCTTACAGCAACGATATGCGTGCCAAGGTCGCGTCCGGAGCGGCGTACGCCGATACTGGCTACTACGCTGTTGACCCGTCTGAGGATAATAATCGCATCCGCATGCTCCGGGAGATTATTGCCGTCGCTTCCGGTCAAGATTGTCCGCAGGCTCAGGATGCGGTCGCGAAACACGGCCGCCCGCTCAAAATCCAGATGTGCCGAAGAGGTCTGCATGACCTTTTCCCAAGACTTCAATAGTGCCGCATCCTGTCCCCGAAGGAAGCCGCGGGCCTCCTTGACCTGACATTTGTATTCCTCCTGGCTGATCAGTTTGCAACAGGGCGCCGAACAGCGGCCGATCTGGTGCTGCATGCAGGGGCGGGACCTGTTTCTGAACACGGAATCCTCGCAATCGCGGATGCGGAAGATCTTCTGCATGACATGCAGGCTGGCGCGAACAGCTCCGGCATTGGGAAAAGGGCCAAAATATTCACCAGGCTCGTCGCGATTGCCACGATAGAGCCTGAATTTCGGATAGGGTTCTCTGGTCAGCAGGATGTAGGGGTAGGACTTGGAATCCTTGAGCAGGACGTTGTAGCGGGGTTTGAGCTGTTTGATGAGGTTGTGTTCAAGAATCAGCGCCTCAGCCTCGGAGTCCATGATCGTGATGGCGATGTCATTCACTTTTGCAAGCATCGCCCGGGTGCGGGGCGGATCCGGCCGCCGCTGAAAATAGCTGCTCACACGTTTCCTCAGATTCCTCGCCTTACCCACATAAAGCACTTTGCGCCTGGCATCCAGCATGGAATAGACCCCGGGTTCTCCGGGAAGGCTCTTCAGATCAATCGGTGATTTGATCCACATAGAAGAAAGCTAACCACGAAGACACAAAGACGCCAAGAGGAAAGGGAAAAGAAGTTCGGATTGCCCTGTACCTAGATCCTACAAGTGCTCGCACATACATAGCACAAGCTCTTGATTCATCTGGACTATTGAAAAAACACTCATTACCAATAAGGTGACAACGTATTTTTTCAATACGCCAGCTAAGCCAATATCTTACACCCTGCACGCACGATCACTTACAGGATCTAGCCTGCACTATTCATAAATACAGCCGCACCCTCGCTTGTTCCTTTGCCCGCAACGAATCCCTCGTCGGTCGTCCGTATGCACGGCTACGCACTCCTTCCTCGGAATCCGTTGCGAACAAAGGTCCGGCGCGATCATCACGACGATTCATGAATAGTGCAGGCTAGGTTGTAGAAAATTTACGATAGTCAGGCGAGGGAGTGCGAATCTGCTTATCCCAAGGGCGCCTTCCTTTTCCGCCCTGACTTTCCGGGCTTTTTCACAACGGTCGGGGCCCTGCGCCCATGCCTTTTGTCAGAACGCTCCGCCTTGAACTTCCTCTTCGGCGGCCTTGCAACCGCTGGCTCATCAGACAGCAGCGACGCATTGAGCTTTCGGCCACACACCCGCACCTGCTTAAGCTCCCTGAAGATCGCCTTCGGCATCCCCTCGGGCAGATCAACAGTGCAGTGCCTCTCCATAATCCGGATGTTGCTGATAAATTCGCCCTCCAGGCCGATCTCGTTGGCGATCGCACCGACGATATTGCCAGCCTGTACGCCGTGGTCCTCGCCCACTTCCAGGCGATAACGGATCATGCCCTGTTCCGGCCTTGATCCGCCTGGCCGGCGATCCGTTGAACGCTTGCGCCCTGGTCCGCGATTCCGTCCGACATCATCGTCTTCATAGCGATCGCGGGAGCGATTGCGCATGCTCCGGCGCTTGTCTTCAGGGCCATCGAAGCGGGGATTCCGGTCCGGACGTTCCCGTTTATGTTTCGGCTCATCCTTGAGCAGCAGCGGTTTTTCTCCCTGCGCCATCCGGGCCAGCGCCGCGGCGATCTCGTTGGCCGGAATATCGTGTTCAACCCGGTACTGCTCGATGATGTCAGCAAAAAGCTCCAGCCCGTCATCCGACTCCAGGGTGTCGGTAATCTGCTGCTTGAATCCGGCAATGCGTTTGTCATTGATCGCTTCGGTGGTTGGCATCTCAAACTTGTCGATCCGTTTCTTTGTCGCCCGCTCAATGGCATAGAGCATGCGCTTCTCGCGCGGCGTTACAAACAGGATCGCATCGCCTTCATGGCCGGCCCTGCCGGTACGCCCGATTCGATGGATATAGGATTCGGTATCGTGCGGGATATCATAGTTGATCACATGTGAGATACGCTGAACATCCAGCCCGCGCGCCGCCACATCGGTGGCTACCAGAATATCGAGATGTCCTTTTCTCAGACGATTGACCGTCGCCTCGCGCTGCTTCTGGGCAATATCGCCGTTCAGCGCCGTAGCCGCATATCCGCGCGCCTCAAGCTTCTCCGCCAGCTCTTCAGTGGCTGTTTTGGTGCGTACAAATATGAGCACGGCATTAAACGCCTCGGCCTCGAGGATGCGGGTCAGCGCCTCCAGTTTATTGCGGCCGCTCACCATCCAGTAGTGCTGGCGAATCGTCTCCGCCGTAGTCGTTGAAACCTTGATCGTGATCTGTTCAGGATTGTTCAGATGCTGTCCGGCGATCTTGCGGATGACCGGCGGCATGGTGGCCGAAAAGAGCGCGACCTGACGGCCTTCAGGCGTCTTCTCAAGGATCCACTGTACATCGTCAATAAAGCCCATGCGCAGCATCTCATCGGCCTCATCGAGCACCAGTGCGCGCAGGTCATGCAACTTTAGCGTGCCTCGGCGCATATGATCCATGACGCGCCCCGGCGTTCCGACCACGACATGTACGCCGCGTCTGAGTTGACGAAGCTGGATCTCGTAGCTTTGGCCGCCATATATCGGCAGTACATGAAAGCCTTTCATGCGTTGCGCATATTGCTGGAACGCCTCGGAGACCTGGATGGCCAGCTCGCGAGTCGGGGCGAGCACCAGCACCTGCGGCGATTTCTTCTCCAGATCGAGACGGGAGAGCAGGGGCAGGGCAAAGGCGGCGGTCTTGCCGGTGCCGGTCTGCGCCTGTCCCAATACATCCTTGCCCTCAAGCAGTAACGGAATAGTTTTTGCCTGGATCGGCGTAGGCGTTTCATACCCCACGTCATCCAGCGCCTTGAGCACGGGTGCAATAAGATTCAGCTCAGCAAATGCGGGCTGCTGTTTTTCGTTTATTGTCATGATTTACGCCTTCGGAAATTACCGGCGGCGAAGGTTATCCTCATCCGCATGAAGAGGCCATGAATGATGACTCTTCTGTTTCAAGCCCCAACCCGGCGAAGCCGGAACCAAACAAGCTTGAACCACAGAGGACACGGAGATGCACGGAGAACAAAGGCGAAACCTTTCACCGCCTGTCTGCGTGCGTTGAAATATCTTGTGCATTTTGCATGAGATTTCACGAGTAAGAGGCTAAGCTATCGCCATGACAAACAACAATATCCTCAAAAAGATCACAATTGCCAATAATCTGAGACATTTCGAGATCAAAGAGGTTTTCGAGGTTGGCGGTTTCGAACTCAGCAGCAGCCGGATCAAGGCCTTCATGGCCGGACCCAAAAACAAGAACTACGAGAAACTCTCCGACGAACTTTTCGAAGGTTTTCTCAACGGCTTCATCATCTACTCCCGCGGCCCTCTGGACAATCCCGCCCTGCTGCCGCGCACAATCGAAAACTCCATCATTAGCCTGATCGAATCAGGCAATACCGCCGCCATCGCGGAGATCCGCAGCCTGATTGAAGGCGCAGAAGCTAATATTGGAAAAGTTGATTAACCGGATACTTTCGAACCGGGCCGTTGATAAACTCTTTTGTCTGGCGGCAAAAAATTAACTCCAGGCCGGTCTGGGAGGGAGTAACAGATTGAAAAACAGGCATGCTATCTTCGGAAATATTGATGCAAACCAGGAAGGTCAATATTGTTAAGCACGTTATCCACACTGATTCACACGCAGCTGGAACGGCACCATAACCTGCCTTTTCTGAAGGCAACTATGGCGGCCAGCTCCGTTGTGGCTATCGCTGATGGCAGCATTGACTTTTCACAGCGCATTCGCGTCGATCAGATTCTTGAAACCCTGGAGGCGCTCAAGGTGTTCGATCCGCATGAAGGGGTTGAGTTATTCAACCATTACGCTGAGGCCATTCTTGCTGACCCGAAATCCGGTCATGCCGAAGCAATCAAATCCATCAAACCGATGGCGGATAACCCCGACATCGCCAGGTTGCTTGTTCGCGCCTGCCGTGTAATCAGCGAGGCCAATGGGGAGATATCCCTTATTGAAAAAATCGAACTGATCACATTGTGCAGCCTGCTTCATATCGAACCTGCCAGCTGTGGCCTTGACCCTGATTATCGGGAAGCTATCGAAGCATACGCGACCGGGGAGGAGGCGAAAGGCTGAGACGCAGGTGTGCCACCTCCGGAAATTCGATCCTGTATTCCCAACCAGAAGTCCATCTCGGAAAATAAGGGGTGTCCCCAGAATTCGTCGCGGAGATCCGCAGCCTGATTGAAGGTGCTGAAGCTCGGGGAAGTACTGATCTGAATCAGCGTTTTACCAGTTCGGTACGCCGGTTTTTGGCCATGCCCGATTTGGTATCGTTGCTCGCAACCGGTGCCAAAGGTCCCACCCCGCGTGGATCAAGCCGGGCCGGGTTAATGCTAAAGCGTGTTACCAGCGTCTTCTTGACAATGTCAGCTTTCCTCCGGGACAAATCGAGGTTGTGATCAAGGTTACCCCGGCTGTCCGTATGCCCGACAACAAAAAGTTTGAGGTCAGGGTGTTTTTTCAATAAAGCGGCAATCTGGTTTAGCGTCGGATCGGACGCCGGCTTGAGAATCGCCCGATCAGTATCAAAGTAAATCCCATAGAGGGCAATTCTGCCAGATTGTGCGACTGCCCTGGCCATTTCATCAGCGCCTATGACGATATCCTGGCGCAGGTCTGCGTGTTCCAGAACGTGCAATTCGTAGCTGCGGCCACGGTTATATGCCCGTACGTAAACCCATACCTTCTTGTCGGCATTCAGCATTTGTAAATAGATTCTGGAGCGGTGCCTGTAGACAAGCTTGCCGCCAGCAACGGTCACGGCGGAGATAAAATTCCGTAGAATCTGTTCCTCACTCGGCTGTTGTTTGTGTCTGGATAGAATATAGTTAATGGTGACATGCCGGCCTTCGACTGTAACCTGCCTGCCCCGTGAATCCCGAAATTTGCTATAATTGTCAAATTCACGGTCATCATAATTGTTAATAAAAAATCCCGGCATACGGTTGAAAAGTGGATAATCTTTGCTGCCACGTGCGTCATGGCCTGTCCCTGCCATAGCAGTACCGTATATGAAAACACCCAGCACCAGAACCAGGAACCGCAGGTGTCCATACCTTGAAATAGTTATCAGCGAATGCCTCCATTGCAATATATCAGACTAGACCATGCCTGCTATCACACGGCTTGAATCTTCCTTAACAAGCGGCCGTCATTCCCCATCCATTGCCACACTCAAAAAATACGCAGAGGCGGTTGACTGCCATTTGGAAATAAAACTTGTGCATTAAACCTAGAAAAAGCAGTTGGCCGCACATCCATAGCGCAAGCTCTTGATTCGCTTGGCTATATGAAGAAAATGCTTATCACCAACAAGGTGACGACGCATTTTTTCATTACGCCCTTCAAATCAACATCTTACACTCTGCACGCACTTCCAACTGCTTTTTCTAGGTTAAATTGGACATAACGAATAAGGACAGACCGCAGGCGAACGTGATTTATCCCTGTTTCTTATGTGCCTGACTCCAGGCCTGTGCCGCGGCCTTTGCCTTGGAGATTTGGTCGCCGGAAATCTTTTTCGCTAACTCAACCATCGCATCTTTGGCCGCCTTCTCGCCCCTGTCGGCAGCCAGAATGACCCACTGATACCCGGTCACCCTGTCCTGCGGCGCTCCCTTGCCAAAATAGTACATCATGCCAAGGTTGTATTGCGCCTTGGCGTAACCCTGCTCCGCGGCCAGCCGGTACCACTTCAGGGCTTCGGCATCATTTTCTTCAACGCCAACCCCGCCATCATACATCAGGCCAAGCTGGTATTGCGCCTCAGCCTTACCCTGTTCAGCGGATGCCCGAAATTCCTTTTCATGGCTGACCGCATAAGAAGCCAGACGGTCATCAAAATTTAACCAAACTGAGAAAAGGTATGCGGCCAGTAACATCAGCGCAATAAGCAGTAATAATTTGGATGCTTTCATAATCGGAATGATAGCACAGGAATGATATTTTTTTACGAGGCCGTCAATTGAGGATTAATGGTTCAATCCTGTTTGTAACGGATCAGGAAAACGTAAAGGAAAGCCGCCCGGCCGTATCGACCTCAATCTTAACTTTACCGCCCTTCTGCAGTCTGCCGAAAAGCAGCTCGTCCGCCAGGGGTTTCTTGATCTCATTCTGAATGAGTCTGGCCATGGGTCTTGCGCCCATCAATGGGTCATGGCCCCTGCCAGCCAGCCATTGCCGAGCCTCCTCGGTGACATCAACCTCGACAGCTTTTTCCTGCAACTGGGTCTCCAGCTCCATAATGAATTTATCGACCACATGCCGGATGGTCTGCTTATCCAGTGAAGCAAAGGGAATGATGGCATCGAGTCGATTACGGAATTCCGGGGAGAAAATGCGTTTGATGGCCTCGGTATCCGCATCAGACCGTGCCGGTGGATTGAATCCTATGCCTGACTGCTGCATCTCAAAGGCGCCGGCATTGCTGGTCATGATGAGAATAACATGTCTGAAATCGGAGGATCGGCCGGAGTTATCCGTCAATTTTCCGTGATCCATGACCTGCAGAAGGATACTGAACAGATCCGGATGCGCCTTCTCGATTTCATCCAGCAGCAGGACGCTATGCGGATGTTTGCTGATCGCCTCCGTGAGCAGGCCGCCCTGATCATAACCGACATAGCCGGGCGGAGCGCCAATCAGGCGCGAAACAGTATGCGCCTCCATGTATTCCGACATGTCAAAGCGGGTCAGCTCCAGACCGAGAATCAGGGCCAGTTGTCTGGCTACTTCAGTTTTGCCGACACCGGTAGGTCCGGAGAACAGAAAGCTGCCGATCGGTTTCTCCGGATGGCCAAGGCCGGATCTTGAAAGTTTGATGCTGGCCGTCAGGGCATTGATGGCCCTGTCCTGTCCAAAGACGGTCAATTTCAGATTGCGTTCCAGATTTTTCAGGCTCTTTTTGTCGGAAAGCGAGACGCTTCTGGGCGGAATCCGGGCGATGCGGGCGACAACCGCTTCCACATCCGCCGCTGTGACCTGTTTCCGGCGCTTCGTTGTGGAGGCCACCTGCAGGGCCGCCCCGGTTTCATCAAGCACGTCAATGGCCGAATCCGGCAGTTGCCGGTCATGAATGTAGCGTGCCGCCAGCAGGGCCGCGGATTTAATGGCCGTCTGGCTGTAGTGGATGCCGTGATGCGTCTCCAGTCCCGCCTTAAGCCCCCGCAGGATATCAACTGTTTCTTCAATGCTGGGCGCCGGCACGTCAATCTTCTGGAAACGTCTCGACAGGGCGCGTTCCTTTTCAAAGAGGCCGCGGAACTCCTGATAGGTGGTGGCGCCAATGACTCGCAGTTCGCCGCTGGCCAGGGCGGGCTTCAACATGTTTGATGCATCCATCGTTCCACCACTGGCCGAGCCGGCGCCGATCAGGGAGTGGATTTCATCGATAAACAGGATGGCCTGTTTCTGCTTGTTCAGGGCATTGATGACGGCCTTGAATCGCTCTTCAAAATCACCGCGATATTTTGTGCCGGCCAGCAGTCCTCCCAGATCCAGCGAGAAGATGACTGCATCGCGGATTGCCTCCGGAACCTCGCCGGCGCTGATTTTCAGTGCCAGTCCTTCAGCAATCGCAGTCTTGCCAACACCCGCCTCGCCAACCAGCAGGGGGTTATTCTTCTTTCTACGGCAGAGAATATGAATGGCCCGCGTGAGTTCAGGTTCACGGCCGACCAGAGGGTCAATCCTGCCTTCACGAGCCCGTTCATTGAGGTTAACCGTAAATCGTGCCAGGGGTCCGGTAGTTTTATCCCTCTCATTATCCCCGGCTGTGGCCTGCCCCTGTTCCGCCTCAATCTCCGGATGGTCGACTCTCGATATTCCGTGGGCGATATAATTGACGACATCAAGGCGGGTCACGCTCTCCTGTTGAAGAAAATGGACTGCATGGGAATCCTTTTCGGAAAAGATGGCGACCAGGATATAATCACCGGTAACCTCGCTTTTACCAGCGGACTGGACCTGCATGACGGCGCGCTGAATGACGCGTTGCAGACCAATGCTGGCCGTTGTCTGTTCGGAGCCTTCCGGCAGTATCTGGACATTCTCGGAGATAAAACGGGATAACCTGGTTCGCAGGGATTCGATGTTTGCCCCGCATTCGAGCAGCGTACGTTGGGCGGACGGGTTGTCGAGCATGCCAAGCAGTAGGTGCTCCACGGTGACAAATTCGTTCCGGCGCAGATGAGCCGAACGGAAAATATCATTGAGGTTTCGTTCGAGTTCTTCGCTCAGCATGACTGTTTTTCCATCACGCACTGGAGGGGGTGGCCGTGTTTGCGGCTGTAAGCGTTCACGCGTGATACCTTAGTTTCCGCAATTTCATAGGTAAAGACTCCGCAGGTCCCGCGCCCATGATGGTGCACTTCCAGCATAATGTTTGTAGCTTCGTCGCTGGACTTGTAAAAAAACTTGCACAGAACATCCACGACAAAATCCATTGGGGTAAAATCGTCATTCAGCAATACCAGCCGGTACAGAGGCGGCTTCTGTAGTTTCGGCTTGTCCAGAACCGGCAGAGGGTCATACTTGTGCGGGGTGCTCATAGGGTGAAGTGTAGCCAAAATCAGGGCAGGAACCCAAACAAAAAAAAGGAGCATTAATGGCCGGATTGCGGTGTTTATTGTGGGATGTGGATGGCACCCTGGCCAATACGGAACGGGATGGCCACCGGGTTGCCTTTAATCTTGCCTTCAGGGAGGCAGGGATTGATCGCGAGTGGGATGTGGCGACCTACGGGGAGTTGCTGGCCGTGACCGGCGGCAAGGAACGAATCCGGTTTGATTACGAAAGGCGCGGTCTCAAGCCTCCCTCGACTGACGAAATCGCACGCCTGCATGCCTCGAAGACAGGGCATTACCAGCAACTGATTGCCAGTGGAGCAATACCCCTGCGTTCCGGTGTGCGCCGCCTGCTTACAGAGGCCCTGGATGCAGGCATCACGCTTGGCATAGCCTCCACAACCACGCCCGGCGCGCTTGACGCCCTGATCGAACACTCGCTGGGGAGCGAATGGTTTAAACGTTTCAGCGTGCTGGCCGCCGGTGATATCGTGCCTGCGAAAAAACCGGCGCCTGATATCTATCTCCATGCCATGGAGGAACTGGGAGTAGATGCAGGGCATTGTCTGGCCCTTGAGGATTCGGGCAATGGGTGGAGAGCAGCCCGGGCGGCAAAGCTGAGATGCGTGGTTACCATCAACAACTACACGCATGCCCATGATTTTGATGGTGCTGATCTCGTGGTGTCCGAACTCGGCGAACCGGATAGCCCAAAAATCAGAGTGATCGAAAATCCGCATGCTCTGCAATCGTTGCATCATGTGACGCTGGATCATTTAAGGGAGATCATGCATGACTGATGTGCAACTGGTGGATACCCATTGCCATGTCGATTTTCCGCACTTCGACGATGATCGGGATGCGGTTCTGGAGCGGTATAGAGTGGCTGGTGGACAGTGGCTGGTGACCGTGGCCGTGGATCTGGAGAATCTGCCGCGTCTGTTTGCACTGGCGGACAACAATCCGGATATCTATTGCAGCGTTGGCGTACACCCCAATCATGAACCGCATGATGAGCCAACAGTTGACCAGTTATGTGAGCTGGCCAGTCATCCAAAATGTGTGGCAATCGGGGAGACCGGGATGGATTTCTTTCACCATCGCGTTCCTGCCGAGGTGCAGGAACAGCGTTTCCGCACCCATATCCGGGCCGCCAGGGCTTTGGGTAAGCCGGTGATCGTACATATGCGCGAGGCTGATGAACCGGCATTGCATATCCTGCGGGATGAAGGGGTGGACAACGGCATCATGCACTGCTTCTCCTCAGGGTGGGAAATCGCCACACAAGCGCTGGATTTGGGGCTTTCAATTTCCTTTTCCGGCAATGTCACGTTCAAGAAAAATGACGGTCTGCGTGATGTAGCCAAAAAGGTCCCTGAAGACAGGCTTTTGATTGAAACCGACTCGCCCTATCTGGCGCCTGTACCCAGACGAGGCAAACGCAACGAGCCTGCCTATGTGCGCCATGTCGCCGAATGCATTGCCGATGTCAGGGGGATGCCGGTTGAGTCTCTAGCCAAAATCACAACTGGTAATGCCTGCCGTCGTTTCAGACCTTAGTATTACGCCCCTTCGATGAGCAATTGAGTTGAGAATTGAATCTGCTTTTCAATCTCATCTTCAGACATCATACACTGCAGGCGGTCAATAATCAGCATGGAAATACCGTGTACCAGGGCCCATGCCGTATTGGCAAGCATTTGTTCGGACTTGCCCTGAAATAACCCCTGATCCCTGCATTTGGCAACCGCATTCAGCAGAACCTGATAGGAGGCTGCGCCACTCTCCGTTAACTGAGCGTAGCGATGGGATGCTATAATGCCGGGGCCAAACATCAGACGATATTTTTCCGGATTTTTTCGGGCAAAGCGGATGTAGGTAATGCCACATGCCTGCAATCCGGCGGCGGCATTATCAGTGCAGGCTTCAACAGCTGTCCGGGTCTCCTCTTTGAGCATCTCAAAGCCATCTGTGGCAAGTGCTGCCAGCAGGGCATTTTTGTCTCTGAAATGTCGGTAGGGCGCAGTTTGGGAAACCCCAAGCTGTCTGGCCATGGCGCGAAGGCTCAATTTCTCAATGCCTGATTTACGAAGATGAATAATAGCCGTTTCCATCAACTGATTACGTAAATCTCCATGGTGGTAATTTTTCTTTTCTGATCTTCCCATGTGGTCCTCCAACAGATCAGATGTTGACATTGTAAATATTGAATGTCTAGAATGTGTTCATTGTAAACATAGGGAGACCGATATGAATCACTATCTTCTGTTGAAGAGCATCCATCTACTGGGTGTGGTTCTCTTGCTGGGCAATATTATCATTACGGGATGGTGGAAGGTAATGGCGGATCGTCACGGTGATCCTGTGGTAATCGCCTTTGCCCAGCGTCAGGTGACACTGACCGATTTTGTCTTTACCGCAGGTGGGGTAGTTCTGATTATCATCGGTGGCCTTGGCAATGTGATGCACCATGTCGGGGATTTCAGCTTCCTCAATACCTACTGGCTGGCCTGGGGCTTCTGGCTGTTTAATATCTCCGGTCTGATCTGGCTGCTGATCCTCGTTCTGGTCCAGATCAGGCAGGCACGGATGGCTAGATTATTTACGGCAGGAGCGACTATTCCGGACCAATACTGGAGGCTGAACAGGCAGTGGGTTTTTTGGGGAATCATCGCCACGGTATTGCCGTTGATGAATCTGTACTGGATGGTATTCAAACCGGAATAAAAGATTCTTAGCAGTGAAATGACTACCCCTCTGTGTTCTCTGCGCCTCTGTGGTAAAACATATATTCCTGCACCGGCTGGCCGCCGATAAGATGTTCCTGGATGATGCGTTCCAGAACCTCCGGCCGGCAGGAGTGGTACCAGACGCCTTCCGGATAGACGACGGCGATGGGCCCCTGCATACAGACCTGCAGACAGTTAGCCTTGGTTCGGTAGATACCGCCTTTTGCATTTAACCCCAGCTCCAATAAACGTGATTTCAGGAATTGCCATGATTCGAGGCCCTCTTCCTTGACGCAGCATTTGGGTTTGGTCTGGTCGCAGCAGAGAAAGATATGCCGCCGGATTTTCGATATACCTAAAAGCCGGATTTTTCTTCGCAGGTGTTCATCCATTGTCTTTCAGAGTGCTACCAAAGGGATCGTACATGCCTGTATTCCAGCAGCTTACAAAACTCCCATGGCGAGATGGCGGATAGCAGCAACTCGTCATATCCGGAAACATCCTCACTGATAGGCATGGCTTTCATAATCCTAGAAAAAGCAGTTGGAAGTGCGTGCAGAGTGTAAGATGTTGATTTGAAGG
>CAZQZF010000022.1:11550-15454 GCA_964597745.1 uncultured Zetaproteobacteria bacterium | reverse complement strand
TGGCTCGTTGGCGTGTATTGATGTCCCCAGCAATGACATTACGGGATGGAGGCATGACTCGGCGGTCTATAAGGCCGGGTTCCGCTACCGATGGAGCGGCGGAATAAAGGGAGGCGTGGGAGATCGCCATTCCGGGCAATCGAGCGATCATGGTCTGGAATTCAAACAGGGTCTGCAGGGTTCCCTGCGCGATCTCGGGTTGATACGGCGTATAGGAGGTAAGAAATTCTCCCCTGGAGATGACATAGTCCACCGCCGCCGGAATAAAATGGTGGTAGGTTCCGCCGCCCAGAAAGCAGCGGGTATTTGTCGCGTGCCGGTTTCTTTCCGAGGCCCGCGAAAACCATTGCAGGATCTCCGCCTCACTCCTTGCCGGCGGCAGATCAAGGCTGCCCGGCTCCAGATGGTATGCCTCGGGTATATCAGCAAACAGATCCCTGAGGGACGAAACGCCAATTGTCTCAAGCATGGCAGCCCGATCAGAATCGCTATGTGGCAGAAACCGCATGTTTAAGACACAGATTAACGCAGATTAAAAGGCAGAATGGACAAATCTATCTGCGTTAATCTGAGTCTATTACTCCTCCAGATAGGCCGCATAGGTTTCGGCATCCATCAGATGCGACAGATCGGCATCGGCCAGCCTTATCCTGGCAATCCAGCCTTTGCCGCAGGGATCGGTGTTAATCAGCTCCGGAGATGTTTCAAGAGCTTCATTGATTGCGATGACTTCGCCGGCAGCCGGGGCATAGACATCGGACACCGCCTTGACCGATTCTACGACAGCATAGGCTTCACCGGCATCCACTTCACGTCTTATTTCAGGCAGTTCGACAAATACGATGTCACCCAGTGCGTCCTGAGCGTAGTCGCTGATGCCGATGGTGGCGACATCACGATCCACCCGAAGCCATTCATGCTCTTTGGTATATTTCAAATCAGCCGGAATCGTCATATTTCAATCTCCATTTTCACCACAGAAGACATCAAGGCTCAAAGTTATTCATTGTTACCCCTTTATGTCTTCGCGCCTTTGTGGCGCATTCTATGTTTTTCAGCGCCTTACGTTACTGCGTACAAATGGCGTGGTTGTTTTCTCCGCCGGAATCAGTTTGCGGCGAATTTCCACACTCAATTCGCCGGATTCCGCATGTTCCGGTTTCACATAAGCCAGCGCAATCCCTCCGGCCATGGGTGAATGCATGCCGGACGTAATTTCGCCGCTTTCCATACCATCCACGTAGACTTTATAGTGCTCACGCGGAATACCGCGTTCAGTCAATTTCACTGCAATCAGACGTTTCCGCGGTCCTTCGGCTTTGCGGGCCGCGACGGCGTTCCGTCCGATGAAATTACTTTTTTCCAATCTGGTAATCCACATCAGTCCGGCCTCGACCGGTGTCACGGTATCGCTGATTTCATGTCCGTAAAGGGCATAGCCCATTTCAATCCGCAGCATATCGCGTGCGGCGAGTCCAACGGGGACGGCGCCGGCATCCAGCAGAGTCCGCCAGACGATGATAGCCGCCTCATTGGGCAGATACAGCTCAAATCCGTCCTCGCCAGTGTATCCGGTGCGCGAAACAATCACATCAAACCCTAAAATTCGGGCTGGCGCAAAGTGATAATAAGCGATTCTTCCAAGATCGATGCCGACCAGGGATTGAAGCAGATTCTGGGATTGCCCCCCCTGAAGCGCCAGCAGCGCCGTATCGCCGGACTCATCCGTGACCATGACATCGAAATCCATCGCCTGGTTCTTCAGATGCGTCACGTCCCGGGCCCGGTTGGCCGCATTGACGCAGAGATAGTATTCCTGATTCGCCATCATATAGGTTGTAATATCATCAATGAACGCGCCCGATTCATTGAGCAGGGCGGAGTATTGGACCTGGCCCTGCGTAAGCCTTGCCACGTCATTGGTCGTTACATATTGCAGAAACTCAAGTGAATCTACGCCATTAACGCGCACCTGGCCCATGTGTGAGATATCAAAGAGGCCGGCGCCGCCATCACGCACGGCATGATATTCCCTGAGAACGCCTGCCGGATATTGCACCGGCATGTGAAATCCGGCAAATGTAACCATTCTGCCGCCGAGTTGAATGTGTTCCTTATATAAAGGCGTTCTCGCCAGATCGTTCATCCGACGCATTTCCCTGCATCATCTCCAATATGGGAACGAAATGCCTGCACCGTATTTTCCAGAAGCATGGCGATGGTCATGGGTCCGACCCCGCCGGGAACCGGCGTGATCCAACCCGCCCGCTGGCTGGCGACGCCAAACTCTACATCACCCGTAAGCGAGCCATCACCCTGCCGATTGATACCGACATCAATGACAATAGCGCCCCGCTTGATCCATTCGCCCTTGACCAGTCCCGGTCTGCCAGCGGCAGCAACCACGATATCGGCGGCTGCGATATGCGCCTGCAAATCGCGTGTGAACTTGTGGGTAATCGTAACAGTTGCCCCCGCCAGCAGGAGTTCCAGCGCCATCGGACGCCCGACAATATTGGAGGCGCCGACAATAACCGCCTCCTGACCATGCGGATCGATACCTGCTTCCTCGATCAGCTTCATGCAGCCATAAGGCGTACAGGGGCGAATTGCCGGTATGCGCGCCGCCAACCGGCCAATATTGTAGGGGTGAAACCCATCCACATCCTTGCCGGGATCAATGGCCTCGATAATGGATTCGGGATCGATATGTGGGGGTAGAGGGAGTTGCACCAGGATGCCATCCACCTTCGGGTCGCTGTTCAGTTCGGCAATCAGGCCGAGCAGATGCTGTTGGCTGGTTTCAGCGGGCAGCGTCTGTGAAAAGGCGTCGGATTCCAGACCGGCATCCAGACAGGCCCGCTTCTTGTTACGGACATAGATCTCGGAGGCGGGGTTCCGCCCGGCCAGGATAACGGCAAGGCCCGGAGCACGTCCGTGCCTGCTGCGCAGGCAGGCAACTTCACCTCGCATGGCCTTGCGCATGCGAGCCGCCAGGGCCTTTCCATCCAGTATCTTCGCGCTCATGGCGCCTATTGTTGCAGCAAGTGCGTATGCGGACAATCAATTCATTAGCTAAGAGCAACCATAATGTCCGCCAATTGCAAAGATATAGATCGTATCTTCATCAAAGCGATAAATCAGCCGATCTACCCGGGATATCCTTCTCGACCAATACCCTGTCAAGTTATATTTCAAGGCTTCAGGCTTTCCTGTTCCTGTCGCCGGATCGTTGCGAATCATCTCCCTGATGATCCTGCATAATGATTTATGCAGAACTTTATCGGTTTTTCTCAAATCTTCGTAGGCCTCCCAAGTACGGCCTTCAAACACTAAGGATCTCATCTGTTTCCCTGTCATTGGGCTGGTATCCGGAACGGTTGGTATGAGATTCCGTGGATTCAGCCATTTGCCGCATTAAATCGCTATTTTGCAATACATAGAGTGTTTCCTGCTCCCGTTCCCAGTCTTCATTGCTCAAGACAATAAAATCCTCGCCATTTCTGCGCGACACCTTCAAAGGTTCATGCTCTCTTGCTGCCTGTTCAACAAACCGTTTGAGGTTTTCCCGGAACTGATTCACGCTTACAATATGCATATTGCCATCACCTCATGTACCGTATTGCCGTACATTGTAAACAAGCGGTGGTATTCGTCAACTTAAGAGCCAATTGCAAAACTCTGGGTGGATGAGTGGCAACCCAACTGCAAGACTATTTTTGAGATGAAATGAGGAGCATGGTGGTTCCATGGGCCGGAGTGGGGAAGCCAATCGCCGCTCATGGGTTTTGCAATTGGCTCTAAATGTTGCCGGAACTCAGGGTAGAGCGGCCTCGCTGAAGATGCGGTCAATATTTCCGTTCCATGTATTGTCGAACGCATCCAGCCATTGTTCGGCCTGGGT
>CAZQZF010000022.1:9744-11450 GCA_964597745.1 uncultured Zetaproteobacteria bacterium | reverse complement strand
CAATATTTCCGTTCCATGTATTGTCGAACGCATCCAGCCATTGTTCGGCCTGGGTCTGTTTATGCGTCACCGCATCCATTAATACTTGCAAATGAACGGTTTCATCTTGTCCGTCGGTATTTCCGCAAGCGATACGCTTCAGACCCGACCTGGAAATATCGAGCATGGTTTCGGCCAGCCGCAGCACGCTGGTGTCCCGAAATGGCGTGTTCAGTCCCAGGCGGGGGACGGAGGAGCGCATATTGAGCACCTCCGCATATTGCCAGTCCGCCACCATATTCCATGCCTGATAGACGGCCTGTTCGTCGTATAACAATCCCTTCCAAAGGGCTGGCAGGGCGCATATCCACGGTTTGCCGCCGGCATCGGCGCCGCGCATTTCGAGGAACTGTTTGAGCCGCACCTCGGGATAGACGGTGGTGGCATGCAGTTCCCAGTCCGCCATACTCGGGAACTGACCTGGCAGCGCCGCCAGCCTTCCGGCCAGGAAATCGCGGAAGCTCTGGCCGGCGCAATCAATATAGCGCCCATCCCTGATGACAAAATACATCGGCGCATCCAGCAACCATTCCATATAATCTTCAAAACCGAACCGGTCATCGAAGATCATGGCTGGAATCCCCGTCCGGACCGGATCGGTATCGAGCCAGCAGCGAGCGCGCCAGGACAGCAAACCGGAAGGCAGGCCCTCAACGAACGGGCTGGCGGCGAACAGGGCAGTGACCACGGGCTGAAGGCAATATCCGATACGCATCTTCCGCGCCATGTCCGCCTCGGAGCCGAAATCCAGATTGACCTGTACAGTGGTGGTTCTGAGCATCATATCCAGACCATGAGCGCCGACCTTGGGCATATAGCGGCGCATGACCGCGTAGCGCTCCTTGGGCATCCACGGTATATCGTCGCGCCTCCATTTGGGCTGAAAGCCGATACCAAGAAAACCGATGCGCAGTTCCTGGCGGACGCGCCGAAGCAACCTCAGATGATCGCGCACCTCGGCGCAGGTCTCATGCACGCTAACTAGCGGTTCGCCGGACAGTTCCAGTTGTCCGCCCGGTTCCAACGTGATCGATGCCAGTCCTCGTTTCAGGGCAATGGGATTGCCCGCCTCTCGTTCAATCGTCCAACCCTCCGTAGCCAGCAGTTCCAGTGTTCGCCGGATGCTGCGCGCCCCGTCATAAGGTATGGGCCTCAGGGTATCGAGACAGAAACCAATCTTTTCATGCTCTGTACCAAGGCGCCAGTCCGCCCTTGGCTTGCAGCCAGCTATAAAATAATTGATGAGATGCTGTCTGGTAAGTATCTGAGCTTCGTTCATTAATCATCCATCATAATGGCAAACGGTGGGCTAAATGCGCCTCCACTGCAAGGTTCTATTATAAAAATACCCAGAGTAACGGCTCCCGGATTCAAGGCTTAACTTTTTTGGAAATCCGAATTTCCAAAATGATTGTCGCAAAATGACACAGATGCGCCGTGGTGCATTGACTCTGTGACTGGGCTCACACATAGTAGCCCAACTGCCCCCAAGGGGGCGAATCAATTTGGAGGAAAATACGAATGAAAAAGATTCTTCTTTCTGCTGCCGCCTTTTCCCTGGTTGTCGCATCCAGCCTTGCGCTGATGCCAACCAAGGCCGAGGCAATTCCGGCGTTTGCACGCCAGACGGGAGCGGCCTGCCTGAGCTGCCACTTCCAGACCTTCCC
>CAZQZF010000022.1:7254-9644 GCA_964597745.1 uncultured Zetaproteobacteria bacterium | reverse complement strand
CGTTTGCACGCCAGACGGGAGCGGCCTGCCTGAGCTGCCACTTCCAGACCTTCCCGGCGTTGAAGCCTTTTGGCCGCGCCTTTAAATACGGTTCATTCACCGATGTTGGCGATCAGGCTCTGGTCGAGGATGACAACCTGTCCATCCCGGCCGTGCTAAACGCCACCTTTGTGGTTCGCGGTTCATTCACGAATATCGACGCGCCAGGCGTAGGTTCCGTCGGTACCTACGAGTTTCCGAAAGATGCCGTGCTCATGCTGGCCGGCCGTATCGGCACCAATACCGGCGCCTTCATTGAATTTGATGGTGGCGCTGCCAACTGGCAGTTTCTGAACTCAATAGATCTGGGCGGTTTCAAGGTCGGCCTGGGCGCCCATAAGAGTGGCTTCGGCGGCTCCGGCGTGCTCGAGGTCTCCAATGTCTTCGGTCAGCATGGCGGCAAGCTGGGCGGTAAGACCATTTCCGGCATCCAGGCTGCTGGCTTCGCCCAAGGTACCGTTGGCGTTGGCACCTGGATCGGAAGCGATCTCGGTTATGTCCAGTTAGCTTTGGTTTCTCCTAACGCTGCAGCTACAGGCGCGGTCAACGTTGGCCTGAACTTTGGCAAGCTCGTCCGCGTGGTCGGCACCTTTGATCTGGGCGGCTGGGACACACTGATCGGTTTCGGTAGTGTAACCGGTACGGCCGGCAAGCAGGCAACTGCTGCTCAGACTGCGGCTACCGGCATTGTCGGCGCCCGTATCCCGATGAACATGCAGTTCATTGACGGACAGATCCAGGGTGATATCGGCGACATGAGCCTCGGCATTTATGCTGACTATGCGCATGTCAAGGGCAAGACCAGTGATCTGGGCACGGCCAACTTCTATGGCGGCGGCGTTATGAATGGCCAGACCTTCGACGCCTACAGCATCCGCGCTGAGTTGGAGCCTGTGAGCCGCATCCTGCTCGGTGTTGGTTACGGTTATCAAAGGAAGACTGCGGGCACGGGGCTTGTTGGTGAAACCACTGTCAAGACCATTCACCTGGCTGCCACCTATACGGTATATCAGAACTTAGACATTAATGTAGTCTTTGATAATGCCAAGACGGCCACTGTTGGTCAGGGTTTTACGACCCGCACCACCCTTGTCGAATTTGAGTCGCTGATGTAAACAGCCTTTTCAGGCTTGCTTAAACTGTGGGGGTCCTTCGGGACCCCCTTTTTTGCTTTGCTCTAGTAAAGGTGAGGACGGGCCGCGCTCCTTGACCCATGAATGCATTGCCGTTTGAATGCGGCGCTATGAAACAATACCGTGTTTTCCTGCTCATACTATGCGCCTGGCTGCCGGCGGCCTGCTCCTCCGGCATGCCAAAGATGTTTTACCCCATTGAGGATAAGCACCAGTCAGAAGAGGCGGCATCCTCATCTCGCCATGCGCCGCTTGAGGTGCCGCCGGAACTCAGGGGCGAGGCGACCGTCCCCATACCGGACAATATCGCCAGGGAAGCGGAGGAAGAGAAGAACCGTACCGAGGCGGTGGCTGGCAAGGCGGTCAGTCTCGATGCCCGGTTGTATGAACAGAGCCCGGGCCGGGTATTTTCCGCCGTCGTGGATGCCATGACGGCTCTGAACATGCCGGTGGGCAGCGTGGATTCGCCGAGTGGAACCATTACCACGGAATGGATTCGTCGGGATGCGGGAGCATCCACGGCATACATAAATTCGGTATTCAATATGTTTGGCGCCGGCAAGGCCACGCATGTGCGTCACCGCTTCATTGTCCGGATCCTGCGTATGAAGGATGATGGCCGGACAAGGCTGGAGATTCGTTCCCTGGGGCAGGCCTTTATCAATCAACACTGGGTCAACAAAAAGATCAAGCGCAAGGTCGCCAATGAGCTGTTTGCGGCTGTAGAGGAGCAGCTCGGTCTGGCGGCGTCATCCCCAGTGGAGTCACAGCCGGTAAAAGCGCAGCCAGCGGAGCCACAGCTGGAAGAGTCACAGCCAGAAGAGTGGTGAAGCTCAGAAAAAGTTCACCACAAAGGCGCCAAGACACAAAAGAAGAAATTAGACGCAGATTAACGCAGATAAGAAAACAGCGATGAGTAATTTGTGATTCGTTACCAGTTACCAGATACTAATATCTTTTTACTTTGTGTCTTGGTGCCTTTGTGGTAAATCATTCATGCAATATGCGGGTGAGTGCCTCGCCTGGATCGGGCTGACGCAGCAGGGATTCGCCCACAAGGAATCCGTAGATACCGGCCTCCTGCAGCTTAAGGATATCCTGACGGTTTCGTATGCCGGATTCGCTGACAACAATGCGTCCTTCGGGGATCAGTGGTAGCAGAGTCAGGCTGGTTGAAAGACGGGTCTCGAAGGTGTGCAGATCACGATTGTTGATTCC
>CAZQZF010000022.1:3070-7154 GCA_964597745.1 uncultured Zetaproteobacteria bacterium | reverse complement strand
TCAGGCTGGTTGAAAGACGGGTCTCGAAGGTGTGCAGATCACGATTGTTGATTCCGATCAGCCGGGTATCAAGCGCTAGTGCCCGCTCCAGTTCCACCCGGTTATGCACCTCCGGCAGGATAGCCAGTTGTTGTTCCCTGGCCGCGGCGCAAAGATCGGCAGCCTGCGCATCATCCAGCATGGCCAGGATGATGAGGATGGCATCGGCGCCCAGGGACTTGGCCTCGATGATCTGATACGGGTCAAGCATGAAATCCTTGCGTAGAATAGGTATGGAAACCGTTTGACGAGCGGCCTCAAGATATCGGTCCGAGCCCTGAAAATACGGTTCGTCGGTCAGGATGGAAATGCAGGCGGCGCCAGCCTCCATATAGGCGCCAGCGATAGCGACCGGATCAAACCCCGGCCGGATGACACCCCTGGACGGCGATGCTTTTTTGATCTCAGCGATGATGGCCGTTTCCTTCCGCTGGACCCTGCATTCCAGAGCGCCGATGAAATCCCGCGGGGGATCCCTTTGTAGACAGACCTCAAGCAGGGATTGTTCTGAAATGCGCTCCTTTTGCAACGCGATGTGGGCTTGCTTGCTGACCGCTATTTCGCTGAGTATGGAGTTCATACCCGTTGCGTAAATTCAACAAGCGCCTGCAGGGTTTGGGCCGCTTGACCGGAGTCGATGCGGTTCGCAGCCAGTTGCAGTCCCTGTGGAATTCCTTCAACGCCTCCACACACCCAAAGCGCGGCGGCGCTATTGAGCAGAACGATGTCGCGCTTTGGCCCCTTTTCCCCGGCAAGAATATCGCGGATGATACCGGCATTGCACCCGGCATCACCACCGGCCAGGTCATTCACGCTGGCACGGGGCACGCCAAAGGCCAGGGGTTCGATTTCAAACTGGCGCAATGGCTGGCCATGTTCTACCCAGATTGCATCCGTGGCGGCAACTGTGGTGATTTCGTCCATTCCATCCCGGCCATGAACAACCAGTGCTCGTTTCGCGCCCAGTTGCAGTAGGGCGTCTGCCATGAGTTCCAGTTTGTCCCGGGAAAAAACACCAAGCATCTGATACTTGGCGCCAGCCGGATTGGTTAAGGGACCCAATAGATTAAAGATGCTGCGAATCCCAAGTTCACGCCTTGGACCGGCGGCGTGTTTCATGGCTGGATGATGGCCCGGAGCAAACATGAATCCAATACCGGTCCGGTCCACGCAATCCGCTACCTGTCGTGGCGCCAGCTTAAGATTTACACCCAGCGCCTCCAGGACATCGGCGCTGCCGGCCTTTGAAGAGATAGCGCGGTTACCATGTTTGGCCACAGCTTGTCCGGCGGACGCGACAACAATAGCGGCAGCCGTACTGATATTAAATGTGGCGGCGCCATCGCCGCCGGTGCCACAGGTATCAAGCAGATCCTGGCGTTCAGGATGAATATGAGTGGCCGCCTGCCGCATGGCCCGGGCCGCCCCGGCCACAACTTCAGGGCTCTCTCCACGAATGGACAGGCCCATCATCAGGGCGCCAATCTGTGCGGGAGTGGCTTTGCCCTGCATAATCGATGCAAAGATCAGCTCCGCTTTGGAGGCCGAAATCTCACCGCCGGTCTGCAGGACGCGTATGGCCTGCTGCAGGGTCATACCTTAACCCCCAGAAAGTTCCGCAACAACGTATGCCCATGCTCGGTCAGGATGGATTCCGGGTGAAACTGCACTCCGAATGTGGGATGTAGCTGGTGGGTGATGGCCATCAGTTCGTCTTTATCCGTCCAGGCCGTGCGCAAGAGACAGTCCGGAAGTGGCTCGGCAACGATCAATGAATGATAACGGGTCGCCGTAAATGGTGATGGGATATTACGGAACAACAGGGAACCGTCATGGTAAATCAGACTCGTTTTACCATGCATAAGGCGGGCAGCGCGCTCAATGATGCCGCCAAAGGCCGCGGCGATGGACTGATGACCGAGACATACGCCCAGAATCGGGATTTGACCGGAGAAACGCCTTACGACATCCACCGAGACACCTGCTTCCATTGGCGTACATGGACCGGGCGAGATGACGATATGGCTGGGGTGGAGCTCCGCAATCTCATCCAGACCAATGCGGTCATTCCGGTGAACCACAGGGTGCTCTCCCAGTTCCCCAAAATACTGAACCAGGTTAAACGTAAAGGAGTCATAGTTATCAATAATCAGGATCATGTGTCTGACCCCATCTGTGCTGAGCCCGTATCCTGGCTTTCAGCCAGGGCTACCGCCCGAAACATCGCCTTGGCCTTGTTTACGCATTCCTGATGCTCCCTGGCCGGGATGGAATCCGCTACGATGCCAGCACCGGCCTGGACCTGCACCCTACCCTCGCGAACCACTGCCGTGCGAATGGCAATGGCCGTATCCATACGCTCTCCGCCAAAGGCGATGTAGCCCACGGCCCCGGCATAGGGACCACGGGCCAAGGGTTCCAGTTCATCAATAATCTGCATGGCTCGTATTTTTGGCGCTCCGGAGACCGTGCCGGCGGGAAATGTGGCCGCCAGCAGATCAAGGCAACCGGTTTCATCCGTCAGCATGCCTTCCACCTCGGAAACGATGTGCATTACATGGGAATAGCGTTCGATTTGCCTGGATTCTGTAAGACGAACGCTGCCAAATTTACAGACCCGGCCAAGATCATTGCGGCCAAGGTCGACCAGCATCACGTGTTCGGCCAGTTCCTTAGCATCGGACAGAAGCTCCTTCTCCAGTTCCTGATCCTCCTCGATTGTGCGTCCGCGTGGCCGAGTGCCTGCGATCGGACGCACAAGCGCCCGGCGGCCCTCCTTTCGGACCAGGATTTCAGGTGATGAACCGATGAGTATCGTGTCGTCGACATGCAGATAGAAGAGATAGGGAGAAGGATTAATATGGCGTACAGCGCGATAAATCTGGATGGGATCACAGCTCAAAGGCGCTGAAAAGCGCTGTGACAGCACCACCTGAAAGATATCCCCGGCCAGAATATATTCCTTGGCGCGAAGAACGCTGGCCTCAAACTGTTCGGGCGTCATTTCGGCTTCCGGCCCTGCATGACTGCCGGTATCGGTATCCAGGTGCATGGGCGAAAGGTCATTGTTTGACAGCCTTGATTCAATACTATTGAGGAGGCTAACAACTTCCGCACCCACCGGGGCTCGTATGCACAGGAACATGGAACCGCTCAAGTTGTCAAAGATGACAAAGCGATCTACGAGTAGAAAGGCCGCCACAGGTTGATCAGACAGCGAATGCCTGCTTTCCATGGATTCAAACCGGTGCACGATGTCGTAGGAAAAAAACCCGACGGCGCCACCGCTGAATGGCAGCTCTTCCGAATCCAGGGTTTCGGCCTGCTCCACTTCATTCCTGAGCCAGTCGATGATGTCCGTGCCTGCCAGCACCTCATCCCTGCCGTCCCGATAGTTGAGATGAAGCTGCTCACCCCGGTCCACTGCGATGCAGGCCGGCTCAAAGCCGATAATACTGTATCGACCCCAGTTTTCTCCACCCTCGGCGCTCTCCAGAAGAAAGCAATTTCCAGAATCGCGCAACCTGGCGAATACCGAAATCGGAGTTTCGCAATCCGCTGAAAGCTCCCGCCGGAAAAGGCGCATGGCGTTATGGATGGCATTCATGTGGAAAATGGCCCTGATACGGTTGACAGCCCAGGTGGAGCATGGCTGAATGCGCGATCTTCAAGGGGGCCGTAGCTCAGTTGGGAGAGCGCTACAATGGCATTGTAGAGGTCGTCGGTTCGATCCCGTCCGGCTCCACCAGTTAGCATCCGGAATAAAAGGCCTGCATCATTCACGCAAGCATGTCAAAAACGATCCAGGACCGTTGAATTGATACTGATCTCATACCGGTCTCGCACCGAGGCAATCCAGCGGGCGAAACGTTGGGCGCCATTGGCCTTGAGTAGTTCCTGGCGGATACCGCCGGCCTGTTTTTCAAACTCTTCATCCGAGGCGGAAATGATGTCTCGAACCTGAACCACGGCAAACCCCTTTGGCACTTCAATGATCTTGCCAACCACGTTCCCCTTTGGCGTTGAAAATGCCTGCGAAAGCAGC
>CAZQZF010000022.1:0-2970 GCA_964597745.1 uncultured Zetaproteobacteria bacterium | reverse complement strand
AATGATCTTGCCAACCACGTTCCCCTTTGGCGTTGAAAATGCCTGCGAAAGCAGCCCCGGCGTCAACCAGCTGGCCTCATCGCCTACGCCGCTTTTTCGCACCGGTTTGGAAAGAAAAAGAGGCTGGCTGTATTTAGCGGCAAGCCGGTCCATGGAACCGGTCCTGGCGCTTTTCAGGATTGCTTCAGCCTGGGATTTTGCCAATTGGTTTGCTTCTTCGGTCTTTGCATCGTTGTACACCTTTGCAGCAACCTTTTTAAAGGGAAGGGTATCGGGTGATTGACGGGTCTCGATCTCAACAGCCACATAGCGGCCATCGTCAAATTCCTCGATATTAATTGGATCACCGGGCTTCAAGCTGAAGGTCTTCTTGCGGAATTTTGCGTTGCCCGCGAAAAGAGGGTCCGCCATGGCTTCATCCGCGCTTACAGGTCCCAGTTTGCGGACGGTCAGGTTGAGCGAGGCGGCGGCAGCGGTCAGATTCGACTCCTTACCCAGGGCGTCATCCAGATCCAGTGAAAGATTATAGGCTTCATCTCCAGCCTTTTCCCGGCGCACCTGTTTTACCAACTGGCCGCGAACATCGTCAAAGGCCTGTGCATGCGCAGGTTGGATTTCAATCATTTGAATAATATGAAACCCGAACTGAGTCTCAATGATGTCACTGATTTCTCCCGCCTTCATTGAAAAGGCGGCCTGCTCAAATGGCGGCACCATCGCGCCACGGGCGAAGAAGCCGAGGTCCCCTCCATCCTTGGCGCTCTCATCCTCCGACACCTGACTGGCCACTTTGGCAAAGTCCTCACCCGATTTCACCCTCTTCAGGGCGGCCTCAATCTTCTTGCGCGCCGCTTTCCGCTTCTCAGCGCTGCTGCCTTTAGCAAGGCGCACAAGGATTTGCCTGGCATGCCGGCGCTCCGGAACGGTGAAATTTCCTTTTTGATCTTCAAATGCCTTGTGGAGTTCGGCATCGTCAATCTCCAGATCTTTGGCCATATCGGCAGGATTAATTTCTACAATGGCCATATTCAGTCGTAGAGGCGAGCGATAACGTTCCTTATGCGCTTCATAGTATTTCCTGGCCTGTTCATCACTGATATGGACCTTTGATTCAAAGCTATCCGGATCAACGATCAGGCTTGCCAGGATTCTCTTCTCGAATTCCGTATTAAATTGTTGACGGACCTCCGAACTACTGACGGAAGCGCTGTTAATGATGGCCTTCTGGACTGCATCGGTCATCATATCCAGCCCCAGTTCCTGTTCATAATCCGACGGAGTCTTAAAGCCCAGATTACGTGTAAGGATCTGGTAACGGTTGGGATCAAAATTGCCGGCGGACTGAAATGCCGGATTGGCGCGAACACGGCGAACCAGTGCGGGTTTGGGAATCGCAAGACCCATGCGATTGGCCTCTTGTAGTATAATATGGCGATTGATGAGGATTTGCAGCGTCTGATCCTTCAGTCCAAGCTGGCGTGCCATATCCTTGGAAAAATTCTTCCCCATTGAGGCGCGCAGGGCATTAAGCTGACGCTCATAAGACTGGTAAAATTCTGAATCCGCAATGGGTTCGCCATCGACCTCGGCAACCGTTTGCACCCTTGATCCAAGAAAGTAGTCGCCAACTCCCCAGAGGATAAATGATAGAGAAACTCCTCCCAGAATGACCTTGGAAATCCAGGACTTGGCCTGATTACGCATTGATTCGAGCATGTTGACCTCAAGTTCTTGATTGATGAATTCCGTACAGCGCGGCAGGACGCTACCGAAGCCCCCATGAGCACGCAAGCCGGGATAATCCTAATGGCGAGAAAAGCAGGCTTGCCATAAGTCTCATCTCAGCGTGGAATAAGGGCTATGCCTGCTGAAACCGAAACATCAGTTTTAAGCTGCACGTTAAACTGTCAGTGTGACTGTATCCTTATCCTGAGGTCCATGGTTGAGGTCATAGGCGGCCGGGCGGCACTGGATGTCATGGAGATCAATCGCATGGTCCTGGCTGTGGATGAGCTGTTTGCCAATATTGGCGAGCATGGTTACCGGAATAAGCCTGGTATCATAGAGATGAAGGCCGCTGTAAAGCATTCGGAACTCTGTTTTGAATTTCGGGATTTTGCCCCCCCCATTTTGGATGACTCCAGCCTTACAGGCAGAGATCTGCATGATGTGCGTCCCGGAGGCCTGGGCATGCATCTGATTCATTCAGTCATGGATGAAACCCATCACAAGCCTCTGGCTGACGGGAATTGCTGGGTATTAATCCGTTATCTTCCTATAAAGGAGCGTAAACTTGCTTGATATTCAATTGCAATCGGACAATGAAATGGCTCATGTAATCGTAAGAGGCAAGGTTGATATTCATTCATCGCCAAAACTTCGCCAGGCTCTGAAGCCTTTGCTGACCGCGGAGCGAACTGCCGTCTTTGTGGACCTGAATCAGGTGAGCTTTATGGATTCTTCCGGTATTGCAACGCTTGTGGAGGGACTGCAATGGAGTCGTGAGCATGGAGGCCGTTTTGTTCTGTCCGGGCTGTCTGACAGCGTGCGGGATATCTTCGCCCTGGCCAGACTGGATACTGTTTTTGAAATTGAAGATACAGACGCCGCAAAAAAGAAACCCGCCGGTTAAGGCCTGCTAACATTCATGAGGAATTTCATCGACAGGCTCGAGTCGCTTCATCTGTTGAAGCGTATCCGGACAGAGGTTGATCCCAAGCTTGAACTGACGGAAATATCCCGCCGCGTCCTGGCCCGGGGCGGACCCGCACTGCTTTTTGAAAACATCAAGGGTTACGACATGTCCGTATTGACCAACCTGTTTGGCACCCCGGACCGGGTTGCCATGGGTATGGGCAAGGCATCCACTGACGAATTGCGTGGTATAGGCGAGCTGCTCGCCTATCTGAAGGAACCTGATCCACCGAAGGGCCTTCGGGATGCCTGGGGGAAATTCCCGATCCTCAGACA
>CAZQZF010000021.1:0-15765 GCA_964597745.1 uncultured Zetaproteobacteria bacterium | reverse complement strand
GCGAACAAAGGTCCGGCGCGATCATCACGACGATTCATGAATAGTGCAGGCTAGGAGCCTGTCGGAGGTCAAGTCCCAAGTCTGCTGTAAATTCAGTTGAGGTGGATAGCCACCTGCTTTTCGTCAGGTTTGCTGTTAGCGATATCAAATCTTAAGGAGGAAGCAGATGGCCGAGTACGAGATTAGCCTGACAGGGAATCAGGTGAAAGGACTTTTAACGAGCGATGATGGATTAAAGGGGCTGGGAACTGCTTTTCCACCCATTTTTTCCCATCATTTATAATCATGTGCCGGTACCGCCAACAATCAGTTCATCAATGCGGATCGTCGGCATACCGACGCCTACAGGGACGCTTTGGCCATCCTTGCCGCAGGTGCCGACGCCGGGATCGAGTTTGAGGTCATTACCGATCATGGAGACCTTCTGCAGAATCTCATGGCCGCTACCGATCAGGGTAGCGCCTTTGACCGGGGCCTTGATCCGACCATTTTCGACCAGATAGGCCTCGGAGGTGGTGAATACGAACTTGCCGGAGGTGATATCCACCTGCCCGCCTCCAAAATTAACGGCATAGATGCCTCGATCAAGCGAGGCAAGAATATCTCCAGGAGCATCGGGACCAGCCAGCATAAATGTGTTGGTCATGCGTGGCAGCACCGGGTGGGCATAGGATTCACGGCGGCCATTGCCGGTAGGTTGCATCCCCATCAACCTGGCATTCTGTCTGTCCAGCATATAGGCGGTAAGAATACCGTCTTCAATCAGGGTTGTGCGACTGGTTGGCGTGCCCTCATCATCCATATTCAGCGATCCACGCCGCTCGGCAATGGCGCCGTCATCCACAATCGTGATACCGCGAGCGGCTACGCGCTTGCCAAGCTTACCGGAAAAGACGGATGTTCCCTTGCGATTGAAATCGCCCTCCAGGCCATGACCAATGGCCTCATGCAGAAGGATGCCCGGCCAGCCGGGGCCGAGGACAACGGCCATGGGTCCGGCCGGGGCGGCTATGGCATCCAGATTGAGCAGGGCCAGGCGCACCGCCTCACGGGTTAGTTGTTCAGCCTCACCTCCGCTCAACAGACGCGAAAGATCAAAACGACCGCCGCCACCGGCGCTGCCTGTTTCGCGCCTGCCATTTTGCTCAACGACGACTGAAACGTTTAACCGGACCAGGGGTCTGGCATCATGCAGGTGTGCGCCATCCATGCGGATGATATGGATATCGGAAAAAGAGGCTGAAACATTGGCGAATACCTGTTTGACACGTGGATCAATACCGCGAGCCAGGCAGTCGATCTCTTCCAGCATGATCTTTCGATGGGGCAGGGAAACGCCATGCATGGGATCATGTTCCTGATAAAGCCGGAGCCGAGGCGTTTCAGTGTGTACGGAGATTGGCGTATGACTACCTCCGGACCGGGCAATGGCGCGGGCGGTCCTGGCCGCATCCATCAGGGCGGCGGTCTCCATCCTGTCTGTACAGGCATGACCTGAAGACTCGCCTTTTACTACACGAGCTCCGGCGCCCTGGTGGAAGGAGGCGGAAACATGTTTGACCCTGCCTTCTTCCAATGCAAGCGATTCAGCTGTGCTGTATTCCAGATAGAGATCCGCATCA
This sequence comes from uncultured Zetaproteobacteria bacterium, assembly GCA_964597745.1. Taxonomy (GTDB): domain Bacteria; phylum Pseudomonadota; class Zetaproteobacteria; order Mariprofundales; family Mariprofundaceae; genus CAYLYU01. The sequence continues at coordinate 14,143 of CAZQZF010000021.1, read as the reverse complement.
TCAGCATTCGCCGGCGCCATCTGGTCCAGGATCCTTGCCAGTGTCTCCTGAGTAACTGGTAATGTCATGGCGGCGTATGGTTCATGTACCAGGATCATATTGCAAGAGGTGTGAAAGCGTGACGAGATTATTTCGTCTGTTAGGCTGCGAATCATGCGTTTACTAAAGAAAATTGGCGATCCGGTGACTTCGCAGATTCTGTGTGATGCATTGAGGGGACGCGGCATTCGATTCCAGGTCGACAATGCCGGTATGAATTCACTGCTGCCGGTACCTGGCCTGATGGATACCAGAATCATGGTGAACGATGAGGATCTTATTGCGGCGGAGCGAGTGTTATCGGACCTGAATTTAGATCGTGATTAAGGGGGCCTTGAGTTTCCTCTCCGGTTTACGTCTGCTGTTGGCGCGGGCCGAATTGAGGTCGGTATTGTGGCGCATGCTGGCATTGTTGGCGGTCCTGCTCGTCGTGCTCTCTTTAGGCGTGTTTTGGATGAGCGCTTCACTGTCGGCAATGTTTATTCCTGCGGGTGACGCCTGGTATGTGGATGTGCTGGCCTGGCTGGTCTGGCTTTTTTCGTTTGTTCTGGCGCTCATTGCCGGTGTTCTCAGTTATACCGCTCTGGGAACCATTGCCGCGGCGCCCTGGCTGGATCAATTGTGCATCATTGTGGAGCGTCTGGATGGAGTGAGCGCCGTCCTTCCCAGACAGTCATGGTGGCAGACAGTGATTGCCAGTATCTCGAATATCCTGATGCCCCTGCTCGGTTTTTTGCCATGGGCCCTGTTGGCACTGCTCCTGTTATTGATTCCCGTGGCGGGTGCGATGGCGGCCAGCCTGACCTTTGCCGTTGCCGGCGCCAGGCTGCTTAGTTTTGAGTTCATGGACGCCCCGGCCAGTCGGCGTGGTTGGAAATGGCCCGAGCGCAGAAGTGAATTCAGGGATAAAAAATGGTTCTATTTTGGCTTTTCCGGCCTGGCTTCTCTGTTGATTGTCATTCCAGTTCTGAATCTATTCGTCCTGCCCGCCGCCGTGGTCGGATTGTCCAGGGCGTTCTCTCACAGGTCAACTGCCGCTGATCAGCGATTCAAACCGAAAATTGATAACAAAGTCGGGGAAAACGCGGTAGATGCATGACATTTCCGAAATAACCGAAGAGAAGATCATGGGTTGGGTGGGCCAATCTCCTGCTAGTCGGGGAAAGATCTGTTTTCAACGCCATCGAGTCTTGAAAAAAGAGGTAGCCGAAGATGGGCGCCTGATTCTGGGGGTAGTGCAGGGAGATGATCAGCAACAGCTTAGCGTGCTGATCCGGCGTTTGTCCGGAAATCGTATGCATGGCAAGTGTAGCTGTTCCAGCGGGAGGGACTGCAAGCATGTGGCGGCCTTGTTGTATGCGGTTGTGGCGGAGAAACAGGGTAATCTGTTTGATGTGGAGGCGGAGATGTCTGCGCCCAAGGCATTCAACAGGTGGTTGGGGATGCTGGGGTCAGCCAAAAAGGGAAGGCCGATTTCCACTGGCTATCCGGACAGTGTTAAGCAGCGATTACTCTATATCCTGGAACCGGATGGTGACAGGAATGTGCGGCTGGACTTTGTCTCAGCCCGCATCCTTAAATCAGGGGATTATGGCAGCTCTCAGCCCTATAATGCCGGCAATATTCTGAGTCATTCTCTACCGCGGTTTATATTGGCCAGTGATGAAAAAATACTCAGAGAGGTGGCGATGGATCGCTCGCTCTCCTCCATGCACGGTTATCTCCTCAAAGGGGAGGATGGTTTGACTGTGCTCAAGCGGGTCATGGAGAGCGGCCGCTGTCACTGGCGGAATACCGATACGCCGGCACTGAAACAGGGTGACAGGCGTAGCGCTGAGTGGGCATGGCAATTGAACAGCATGGGTGATCAGTATCTGACGCTGCGGATGCCGGATCAAGAGACCATCGTACCAACATCGCCTCCCTGGTATGTTGATCCGGAGCAGAACAGATGCGGCCCTGTGAAGATCAGTCAACCTGCTGATGTAGCTGAGATCATGCTGAATATAGCGCCGATAGAACTGGATTGTTCCGACAGTGTGATTGACGCGGTGTGTCGGCAATTGCCGGCTGATGTGCCGGTTCCAGTGCGCTTGCAGCATGTCTATCGTCAGGTCAAGCCGATGGCGTTAATCCGGCTTCGCACCATGAAAATACCCCATCGCTGGGGGCATCAGATACCGGATCAGTGTCATTTGGCGGATTTGATGTTTGATTATGATGGCCGTCAGGTTCCATTCTCCATACATCCGCTGCCTGTGCGCATCATCAAGGGAGAGAGGGTCATCGATTACAGGCGTGACCTGATATCGGAACGCGAGGCGGTCGAGATGCTGGCCAGCGCCGGACTCTATCCGATGCATGAAGACAGGTTGGCGGATCATCTGGATTTTCAGGATCATGAATTCGGATTGGAGAACAGTGATTATTGGCCTGAATGGATGATCCATGAGATACCGCTCCTGGAGAGCCTGGGCCTTCATATTGAAATAAGCGCTGATTTCTGCTTTCAGGTCGAGCGGGCCAGGGCATGGGATCTGAGCCTTGAGCATGGGGATCATTCCAGTCCGCTGATGGGTCAGGCCAGTTTTATGGTCACGCTTGAGGGTGGTGAGGAGATTGATCTTATTGATGCCCTGGCGCGTTGGGTGGGTAGCAGTCCGGAGTTGTTAAAGGCTGAATCCCTGGCGCGGTTGAGGGAGAAGGAACATATCCCGTTGCCGTTGCCTGATGGCCGCCTGCTGCCGGCGCCGGGGGTAATGGTAGCCAATATCCTGCATTTTATGATGGATGTGTTTGCCGGAGGCAACAGCAGCGCCGACAACCTCTCAGCGCCACAGATGCTGGCGTTGCAGGAGAGCCTGAACCAGTCGTCTGCGCCGGTGCGCATCAACAGCTCGGTCTGGCTGCAGCAGATGAAGCAACTGGTCGATATTGGCGCGATCCCTGTCTGTTCTCCGCCTGAAACTCTACAGGCAGAGCTGCGTGACTATCAACATACAGGTCTGAGCTGGTTGCAGTTTTTACGACGGATGGGTTTGGCCGGCATCCTGGCTGATGACATGGGCCTCGGTAAGACGGTGCAGGCGCTTGCGCATATCCTGAAAGAGAAGGAGGAGGGCCGTCTGGAACATCCGGCGCTGGTTCTGGCGCCGACCAGTCTGATGCACAACTGGCGTCGGGAATCGGAAAAATTCACCCCCGAATTGTCCGTGTTGGTGTTACACGGGGCGGAGCGTTCCAGGAATTTTGGCCGATTGGCGACCTTTGATCTTGTTCTCACCACCTATCCGCTCCTGATCCGTGATTTTGAGGTTCTGGAGGGGCAGAGGTGGCACCTACTGATTCTCGATGAGGCCCAGTACATCAAAAATCCGCGTGCCAAGGCGGCTCAACTGGTGCGGAGATTGACATCAGAACACAGGCTCTGCATGACCGGTACGCCTATGGAAAATCATCTGGGCGAATTGTGGTCGCAGTTCGATTTTCTGATGCCCGGATACCTGTATGATATGCGCAGCTTTTTAAGACTGTTTCGCAAGCCCATTGAAATAGAGGGGGATCGGGCCAGGCAGGATGCCCTTAATGTGCGTTTGCGGCCATTTCTGCTCAGGCGTAGCAAGGAGGATGTGGCGCTCGAGTTGCCGCCAAAGACTAAAATCATTCGCAGCATCGAGATTGAAGGGGCGCAGCGGGAGCTCTATGAGAGTGTGCGTCTGGCTATGCAGGGCCGGGTGCGTCATGCCATTGATTCTCTGGGGGCGGCGCGGAGCCAAATCGTGGTGCTCGATGCACTGCTGAAAATGCGCCAGGTATGTTGCGACCCGCGTCTACTGGGGACGATTCAGGGCGCGCCGCCAGAATCTGCAAAGCTTAAGATGTTGATGGAGATGTTACCCGAAATGATCGAGGAGGGCAGGCGCGTACTGCTCTTTTCACAGTTTACGTCGATGTTGAAACTGATTGAGGATGAGGTTTCCCGGCAGAAGATTGGCTATGTCAAACTAACCGGCAAAACGAAGGATCGGATTGGCCCGATCGATATCTTTCAGAATGGAGAGGCGCCGCTGTTTCTGATCAGTCTCAAGGCTGGCGGTGTCGGACTCAATCTGACCGCCGCCGATACGGTGATTCATTATGATCCATGGTGGAATCCTGCCGTTGAGGCGCAGGCAACCGATCGTGCGCATCGAATCGGTCAGGAAAAGGCCGTGTTTGTCTATAAACTCATCACGGCCGGTACGATTGAGGAGAGGATTCTAATGTTGCAGGAGCGAAAGCGCGGGATAGCGGATGCAATTTATCAGAGGAAGGCCGGCGAGAAACGGCTGTGGTCGGTTGAGGAGCTCAACTCCCTGTTCGCACCGCTACAGTAAATTCAGGCAGGGTCAGCAGGGTCTTCGCGTTTTTCAGCACAAAATTACGGAAGGCTTTAGGAATAGCGGCGAAGCGCTTTCCATCGCGATGCACGATGAACCACTGACGCATGATGGGAAATCCCTGAATATCCAGGACGGTCAGGCGGTTCAGGGCCAGCTCCATCTCCAGAGTATGCAATGATAAAATACCCAGGCCAAGTTCAGCCATCACGGCCTGTTTGACAGCCTCACTGCGATTCATCTCCATACTGGCGATCAATTTGATGCCATGCTGGTCAAAGAATCGTTCGGCCGCCATGCGCGTACCCGAATTCCTTTCTCTGGCGATAAAGGGCTCATTGGCAATTTTTACAAGGGGGATATTCCTCTCCGTAGCCAGGGGATGAACAGGCGATGCAATGACAACCAACGGATTGTCCATGAACGGGATTCCTGTCAAGCCACAGCCCTCCGGCGGTTGTCCCATGATCGCCATATCCGTGTTGTTTTCATCGAGCGCGCGCAACAGTCCTGCCCTGTTGGTTACATCCAGAGTGACCTGAGCGCCAGGATATCTATGCTGGAAATCGGCAATGAGTCTCGGCGCGAAATAGTTGGCGGTACTGGCCATGGTCAGATGCAGACGGCCACGTTTCAGACCCTTGATCTCATCCAGAACAAGCTCGAGTTCATCAAGCTGCTGGCCGATATTTTTACTGTATCGGCGCAATTCCTCGCCGGCCAGAGTGGTTCGAATCTGTTTTCCGGTGCGTTCAAGCAATGGCAGGCCGATGGTTTCCTCCAGTTGCTTGATTTGCATGGATACAGCCGGCTGGGTAAGAAATAGCGACTTGGCAGCCCGGGTGTAGTTCCGGTATTTGGCCACCGCCTCAAAAATATTCAACTGTTTGAGTGTCAGATGCACAGGTATCTCCCATAAGGTAAATTTATAGGTCTAATCATAACCTTTGATTTTACATTATGTAAATGTAAGGTCAGTGTTCCCGTCATCACAAGAGGGGCATATTATCCTCTCTCGTGGAGGGAGCCCTTGCCGGGTTGCCTTGAAAATCAACTCGCACAGGGGAATAAAAAATGGCATTAGACCAATCCAATCGTTATTCTGATCTGAGCCTCAAGGAAGAGGATCTGATCGCCGGCGGCAAGCACCTGTTGGGCGCTTATCGCCTTTTGCCACAGCCGGGGCTGGGCTTTCTGGCCACCGCCGCTCATGTGGCAGCCGAGTCTTCCACCGGCACCAATGTGGAAGTATGCACCACCGATGCCTTCACGCTTGGCGTGGATGCCAAGGTGTATGAAATCGACGAAACTGCTTTTGGCGACAAGGGCGGCTTGGTGAAGATCGCCTATCCGGTTGAGCTGTTTGATACTAATCTGCTCGATGGAAAACATGGCGTCGCTCACATGACCTCCATGATTATCGGTAACAACCAGGGCATGGGTGATATTATCGGTCTGCGTCTGCTCGACTTCATGGTGCCGGAGGTCATGGTTCGTAACTTTGATGGCCCGGCCACCAATATCTCCGATATGTGGAAGACCATGGGCCGCCCGGAAGTCGATGGCGGTTATATTGCCGGCACCATCATCAAACCAAAACTGGGTCTGCGTCCGGAACCGTTTGCCAAGGCATGCTATGACTTCTGGCTCGGCGGCACCTTTATTAAAAACGATGAGCCACAGGCGAACCAGCCCTTTTGCCCGACCAGAGAAGTAATGCCGTTGATTGCGCAGTCCATGGATCGTGCGCAGCAGGCAACCGGCGAAGTGAAGTTTTTCTCCGCCAACATTACTGCTGATGATCCTGAAGAAATGAAGGTGCGTGGCAACTTTATCCTTGAAACATTTGCCAAATACAACAGCGAGACCCACCTGGCTTTTCTGGTAGACGGATTCGTGGCTGGTCCGGTGGGTATCACTACCTGCCGCCGCACATTCCCGGACACCTTCCTGCACTATCATCGCGCTGGTCACGGCATGGCAACCTCCGAGGTCAACCCACGTGGCTACACCATGCTGGTGCACATGAAGATGGCGCGTCTGATGGGATCTTCAGGCATTCATACCGGCACCATGGGCTACGGCAAGATGGAAGGCGGAGCGGATGATCGCGTGATCGCCTACATGATCGAGCGTGATGAATGCATGGGAACCTACTTCAATCAAAAGTGGTATGGCATGAAAGCCACCACGCCAATTATCTCAGGTGGTATGAATGCGCTGCGTTTACCAGGTTTCTTTGAGAACCTGGGTCATGCCAACATTATCAACACCTGTGGTGGCGGTGCATTTGGTCATGTCGACGGCCCGGCTGCCGGCGGCCGGTCGCTGGATCAGGCCTATCAGTGCTGGAAAGAAGGCGCCGATCCGATCGAATTTGCGAAGACCCATAAGGAATTCGCGCGTGCATTCGAGTCCTTCCCGTATGATGCGGATAAGCTTTATCCCGGCTGGCGCGCGGCATTGGGCGTTCACGCCTAACCCGAAGCTAATTCCCCGTGGTCTTGCCACGGGGAATTACAGGTTAAGATGCAGCTGGCAGAGCCAGGCTCGAACCTGATCCAGATCTGAAAAGCATAGACGCGCTCCGGCATTCTTCATTTCATCGGCCGTAAAGAGATCCGTCAGGCCGACAGGAAAGGAACCGGCCCTGGACGCGGCTTCCATATCGGCCGGACCATCGCCGATGAGTACGGTATGCTGAACACCTACCTGCATGGACTGGCATGCCAAATGGATGGGTAGCGGGTCAGGTTTTCCCGGACGGTTATCCAGGTAGCCGACGATGACCATAACCTTGTCCGCCCAGCCAAGTCTGGCTAATTGGGCCTCTGCCCGGTGCTGGCCTTTGTTGGTGACGATTCCAACCTTCATATTCCTGTCCAGCAGCCAATCAAGAAGTGTTTCCGCTCCTGTCAGAGGGACCGTTTGATCAAGATAATTCTGATCGTGCAGTTCAAGAAAACGCTGATGCGCCTGCGGCCATTCTTTGCCGAACAAGACAGCTATGCTACCGACGCCAACTCCGGTATTCCGGCGAATGTCCCGATCCGGAAGTGTTGGCAGACCGTATTCTTCAAAGGTGCGATTCAGGGCGGTGACAATAGGCGTAAAACTATCAACCAGCGTACCGTCCAGGTCCAGAAGAACGCCCTGGAATTTAGCGTGAATATCCTCTATTTCAGGCTCCTCTCTGGTTCATTTGCTTCAGAATAAGGCCGCGCAGTTGATTGGCCACGGGGCCCGGGGCGCCGGCGCCGATGGGTTTCCCGTCCATTTGAACCACTGGAAGAATCGCATTGGTACTGCTGCTCATCAGGCATTCGCTGATTGCCGGTTCCATCAGCCTCCATGGCCGTTCCTTAACCCGCATTCCGTTTTTTGTTGCCAACTTGATGGCCAGATCCCGGGTAATGCCGGCCAGGATCTGGCGGTCAAGGGGGTGAGTGACGAGTGTTCCGCTAATAACCGCAAAGATATTGGTCGAACATCCCTCGAGTACATGGCCTTCGTGATCCAGCCAGAATGCCTCTTCGGCGCCGTTCTCCATGGCCTGCTGTTTCCCCATGATACTGGCAAGCAGGGAGATCGATTTGATTTCACAGTGTTTCCAGCGGAAATCAGCAAGGGTAATACCGTTAACTCCATGCCTGCATTTTTGTTCATCAGGCTTCGGCAGGAGACGCTGGGTGATGATCAGGCTAGGGTCTGAATGTTCCGGAAAACCATGTGAACGCGGCGCTACCCCCCGCGTAACCTGGATATAGATCATGGCATCCTGAAGCTGATTCCTGCGGTAGATCTCATGAACCAGTCCTTCAAGTTCAGAAAGCGTTACCGGTAGCCGCAACCGGATCGCCCGGCACGAGCGCTCAAGACGGTCCAGGTGTTCCTGTAAAAGAAAAAAACGGCCCTGAGTGCAGATGGCAACCTCATAGACGCCATCGGCAAATTGAAAGCCCCGGTCTTCAATATGAACCATGGCATTGTTTAAGGGGACAAACCTGCCATTAACGTAGGCGATCAGCGGCATATCTATTCTTCAGTTCCCTGTTTGCGCCACCAGAGGCGCGCCGTATCCCACATGCGGCCAATCCAGGAAGCTTCATCCACCGCCGCGACAGCCTCCATCGGGACACTGGCCAGCACCTTTCCCGGTTTGTTCTTCTCCATCACTACGGCTTCAATAACGCCGACCTTTTGGCCCTTATGTACCGGGGCAAGCAAGGGGGCGTCGTATCGCAGGTGAAAGGCGATCTTGTGTTCCATACCCTTGGGAACCATGATAGAAACAGGTGATTCCGGGACGAGCCAAACCATATTTTCCGAACCGCGAAAGACCTCAACCTGACGTCGAATATCCTTTTCAGTGGGCCGTACGCTGGCAAAATTTCGGAAGCCATAATTTAGCAGCTGCCTGGACAGCTTTGCCCTGGCATGATCTGAATTTGTCCCAAAGATAGCGGCTACGAAACGCGTGCCCTTCGCTTCAGCCGAGCTGACGAGACAATAGCCAGCCTTCTTGGTATGCCCCGTCTTGATGCCATCCACGCGCGGATCTGACCAGAGCAGGCGGTTTCGATTACTCTGAGTGATGTTGTTATAGGTAAATTCTTTCTCGGAAAATAGCTTGTACATTTTCGGGAAATCGCGCCACAGGGCCGCGCCAAGAGTGGCCATGTCCATGGCCGAACTGTAATGGCCCTTTACCGGATATCCTGTTGAGTTCATAAAATGGGAATGATTCATCCCCAGATCCTTTGCCTTGGCATTCATGCGCTCGGCAAACCCGTCCTCAGAACCGTCAATATGCTCGGCCAGGGCGATGCATGCATCGTTGCCGGAGAACGTAGCAATGCCATGCAACAACTCTCTAACCGTGGGTTTCAGCCGAGGCTCAATAAACATGCGCGAGCCGCCGATTTTCCAGGCCTTTTTGCTGACATTCACCTTTTCATCCAGGGAAAGCTTCCCACGCTTTATGTCCTCAAAGGCCAGGTAAAGGGTCATCATCTTGGTTAGACTGGCGGGTGCGAGCTCCACATCGGAATCACGCTGGCTTAACACCTGACCTGATCTTGCGTCCATCAGCACCCATGATTTGGCCTTCAGCTTGGGTGGAGCAGGTATCGACGAGGCTGCCGTCGCCTGGGCTGAAATCCCAAGAATCAATATGAAGGTGTAAATATATTTTACCATGGCTAATCCTCTTCAGATATTAACGTTAGATTCTGCCATTGCGACATAGGCTCAACAATGGCCAGAAAGATCTTCTTTACTCATACAGGGCGTTCGGCGATCCGGCGTTTGCGTACATTGACAACATATCCTGGAATCCGTTCAGGGCGATTTTCCCAGGAACCTGCATACCGCTTCCGGCTCAGCGCACAGTTTTATGATTGAGAAGGCGTGGTCAACCGACATGATTAGATTTTGGCGTAGACTATCCACGATAGATGGCCAACCAGGACCATACAGAATCAAAGGCCTGGTCTCGAGAATATTGATAGCGAGCAGATCCCATGCCATAGCCAGCTCGGAGAGAGTCCCGAGACCGCCGGGGAGGGCGATGTAGGCATCTGTTGCTTCAATCATGGTCTGCATGCGGTGGAAGAAGTCCTTGGCCCGGATCTCTTCATTCAGATGATTGCCTGGCGGTGTCGGGAAGCAATCAAGCGTGATACCGCGCACCTTGCCCTGACCGCTGCGAATGCCGCTCGAAAAGGCGGCCATCATACCCTGGTGGCCGCCGACAATGGCATCCCATCCATGCTTGGCAATGCTGTTTCCAAGCCGTTGCACATCCCGGTAGAGCGGATCGTTTTTCGCCAGGCGAGAAGACCCGAAGGCCGTAATTCGACGCCGCCGGGTCATTAATGATGACTGCGTCATCATTCAGTAACTACAATGGGTTGAATGTGCGCGTCCCCCTGCAGGGACAAGAGAGTGCGTTCGATTTCAAAGGGATCCCGTATGGGACCGATCCGCACGCGGTACCATTGGCGGTGGCCCTGGATGGAAGTCTCAATCCTCACATGCTGGAAACGGCCCTGGAGGATGCCTTTTAATCGCGCGGCATTGGCCTTGACGCTGAACGCCCCGGCCTGAACGTACATCCGGGGCCGAGCCTCCATGTTTACCTTCGGGGATTTGGCGATGGCAAACGTCTCCGGTTTTTCACTTAGGGTCTCAACGCGCACTCGGGCCGTGCCCCTGGAGGCAAATCCCAGGACCACGGCGGCACTGTAAGAGAGATCTATGAGTCGGTTTTTTACAAACGGGCCACGGTCATTGACCCGAACGACTACCCGTTTTCCATTCTCCAGATTGGTGACCCGGACCAGCGTGGGTAGGGGTAATGTAGGATGTGCGGCGGAAAGTGCATGCATATCATAGCGTTCCCCATTGGCAGTCCTTTTGCCGTGAAAGTCCTTGCCATACCATGAGGCGATGCCGGTCTGATCATAACCTTCCGAGGTTGGCAACGGATAATACATTCGATTGCCGATCCGATAAGGCTCGCCTGTCTTGATATGGCCGCCCGGCAATCGTCCGGCCGCAACATTAGCCGCCGGCCTTTCATTCGGGATGAGGGATGTCTGACAGCCTGCGAACAGAATTAGAACCATAATCTGAAGAAACGTTGAACCGTGAACCTTGAACATCGGGAGGCGACAATCCATCAATGACTTTTGCACATGGCGCAGCCGAGCATATCGGCCAGTTCCGTGATTGCCATGGCATAATTGTATGACCGGTTCCAGCGCGTAATAACATAAAAATTGCGATGAACCAGCGCTGCTCGGGAACCCATGGCGGTCTTGAAGTCCACCAAGGTTACCTGATCATCATCATGCCAGCCATTGCCCGGTTTTGGCAAACCGGCCAGACGTAATTCATGCAGGGGTCTCCATGTCCTGATCCCTTTTTTTCTCAGATTATCGAAGAATGGTCGATGGGGCAGGGCCGGTAACCAGTGAGCGATGGGACGGGTTGCGTCCCAGCCATGTTTATGGAAATAATTCGCGACACTGCTGATGATGTCCACCGAAGATGTCCAGACATCCTTTTTGCCGTCGCCGTCCCCATCAACGGCAAAACGCCTGAATGAGGAAGGGATGAACTGCGTGGCGCCAAAGGCGCCGGCATAGGAGCCTTTTACATGCTCGGGAATCAGATGTTCCTCCCGACACAGGCTCAGAAAGTGACCCAGCTCCCGTTGGAAGAAGGCAGCTCGGGAGGGGCGTCCCGTTGCCAGGGTAAACAGGGAATCAAGGACGCGATCCCGCCCCATGTTATGTCCGTAACGGGTCTCCATACCAAGGATGGCCGCGATAATCTCCGGTTGAACCCCGAATTCCTTGGCCGCCTGTGCGAATTCCGGCCGATGCTTTGCCATATAGCGGCGCCCTTTTTCCGCCATCCTCCGGGTTACGAACAGTGGGCGGTATTGGACATAGGGCCTGGTTTCGTAGGGATGGTTCATACGATCAATAATAGTTGGCTGAAATCTGGCCTTCTGAAGTGAGGAAAGCACATAGGCATCGGGGAGGTTGAATTCTCGGCTCAATTGTGTCGCCAATTGTTCCCGGGATAGTGGATTCCATGATGGTTTTGAGACTGATCCTGTCATGGCATGAACAGGAAGGGGGAGGAGCAGAATGATCAGACCGAACTTAATCGAGGATAAAAGAGTTCGGCGGGAATAATGCGGGTTAGAAAACGAATTCACGTGTTTCCGGAAGGCCCTCCATATTCTGCAGAAGTGTCTCAAGGATGCCCAAGCGTAGCCAGGTATTCCCCGTGCGCGTCATTCGAATCATGGTTACGACCGGATTTCTTCCCAGGAAGGCGATGATACGGCCTCCTTCATTTACATGCTCACGGATATATTCTGGGATGCGCTCTAGCGCGGCGCCAATGACGATGGTATCAAACATACCGTCATCATCCAGAGCATGGGGATCCATGGCGTTGGCATGGATGACCCTGGCGTTATCAATGCCATGATTCTTGAGATTGGTTGCCGTCAGTTCAGCCAGCTCCTTATGAATCTCATAGGCGATGACTTCCCGGGCATGCATGGCGACAAGTGCCGTTAGATAGCCGGTAGCGGCGCCAATTTCCAGGATCCGGTCCGAGGGCTTTAGTTCAAGGCTCTGCATGATATGGGCTTCCTGCAGGGGGCTCATCATTTCCTGACCACAGGGCAGGGGAACATGACCTTCCATATAGGCCAGGCTGCGCACGTGTTCCGGCAGGAAATCCTCTCTTGGCAGGACCGAAAGCGTATTTAGTACGACTGGATCCAGTACCTTGCAGCAGCGAATCTGGTACTCGATCATGTTGCGGCGGGCGGCTTCGAAATTAATGTTCGGCATATCTCTGTTTTCTCCCCTGATGAATTTTCACATGAGATTGCAGCAACCAGGCCATGTTGACAAGACCCATGCTAATTTAAATCCGCCGCCCTGGCCGCTGCGATGGAGGCAATGTTGACGATATCGTCAACCGTAGCTCCGGTCTGTAGTACATGCGCCTGTTTGGGAAGCCCCAACAAAATCGGGCCAATGGCTGTTGTGCCACTACCCAGATCGCGCAGAAGTTTATAGGCGATGTTACCAGCCTGCATGGTTGGAAAGATCAGGACATTAGCCGGGTTCTTCAGCTGGCTGAAGGGATATTGCGCCAGCATTTCAGCGTTGACCGCAGTATCCGCCTGCATCTCGCCATCCGCTATCAAGGCTGGGTGACGGTTGTGGAGGAGGCGGGTTGCCTCCGCCACCTTTTGCGCCTCCGGATGATCCACACTGCCAAAGTTCGAGAAGGATAGCATGGCTACTTTAGGTTCGAATCCAAGTGATCGGGCCGTTTCCGCCGATAGCCATGCCAGTTCCGCCAGTTGTTCGGAAGTCATCTCTACATTAACCGTGCAGTCGGCAAGAAAATACGCGCCGCGGTCTGTCACCAGCATGTACAGTCCGTAAACACGATAGTGCTTTCCGGCAACGTCATGACCCAGAATTTTCAGGATTGGTCTCAGCACATTCGGGTAATGCGCCGTCCGGCCTGAGAGCATGCCATCGGCCAGACCCGCCTTCACCAGCATGGCGCCAAATACGTTGTAGTTGGTTCTAAGCGCCTGAATTGCATTCTGGTGCAATACGCCCTGGCGTTGACGGTCACTATATAGTGTCTCCGCAAGGCCGGTGAAACGTTCGTCATCAAGTTTGGGATCGATGATCTCAATACCTTCCAGATCAATTTGGAGATCCGTGGCAATACCTTTAATCTGTTTAGCGGATCCAAGCAGGATGGGGGCTGCAATGCCTTCATCATGCATGACCCTGGCGGCACGAATAATGGTGGTGTCTTCTCCCTCCGGCAGGACCATACGCAGCGGGGTCTGTTTGGCCTTGTCCATAATCCAGCGCATAAAGGTGCGGGAGATATCAATACGTCCCGCCAGTTTGTGACTGTAGGCGGTCAAATCATCAATCGGTTTGCGCGCTACGCCGGTCTCCATGGCCGCCCGGGCCACGGCCGCTGGAATCCATTCGATAAGGCGCGGATCAAAGGGCTTGGGAATGATGTATTCACGGCCAAAATTCAGCCGGTCTTTTCGGCCATAGGCTCGCAACACGACATCCGGAACCCCCTGTCTGGCCAGCGCTGCCATCGTCTTTGAAGCGGCAATCATCATCTCTTCGTTGAATGTCGTGGCG
>CAZQZF010000020.1:0-16137 GCA_964597745.1 uncultured Zetaproteobacteria bacterium | reverse complement strand
ATCTTCTCCTTGGTCTTCCTGCCCTGACGGATGACATTGCGGGAATAATGGTGCGCAAAGCTGGGCTCAATACCGTTGGAGGCATTGTTTCCCACCGACAGGGCGATGGTGCCGGTCGGGGCGATGGATGAATGGTGCGTAAACCGGCAGCCGGTCTGCTCCAGTTCCCTGAGCATCTCCGCATCCTCCGGATTGCCGGAATCGGCAAATTGCCGCATGTAACGCGAATACCTGGCCCAGAGGATCTTCCCCTTGATCCGGTCACCGATCCGGATGCCGTCATCGGCCATCTCGGGCCGTGCATCCATCATCTCGCACGTGACCTCGAATTCCTCGTCCATGATCGGGGCCGGACCCTTCTCTTTGGCCAGCTCCAGGCCGACGCGGAACCCGGTACGGGCCAGTTCATAGGCGATCTTTTCCGTGAACTCCAGCGAATCCGGGCTGCCATACTTCCGGCCCAGCATGGTCAGGGCCGAACCAAGGCCCAGAAAGCCCATGCCGTGCCGGCGTTTGTTCATGATCTCATCGCGCTGCTTTTGTAGCGGCAGGCCGTTGATCTCCACCACGTTGTCCAGCATGCGGGTGAATACGGCCACCACCTCGCGGAAGGCGTCCCAGTCAAAGCTGGCATCCTCGGTGAACGGATCGGTCACAAACTTCGTCAGATTCACCGACCCGAGCAGACAGGCGCCATACGGCGGAAGTCCCTGCTCACCACAGTTGTGTGCATGAAGGCCATTCGCATCGAATGTATTGATGTCCGGAATTTGCACATCAAACACATCCTCAACGCCATCGGTTACCACCGTTTGTACCTCAGCGATAAAGCGTTCACGATTCAGTTTTCTTTTGTAACTTCTCAGTAATAGATTGAGGCGTAATTGCTTGTCTGTACCCGCAAACCCAATGCGCTCATTAAATATCATTAAATTGTTACCGGAAAGCACCAGTTCATGTTGCGCTTTGGTTGTATAAAGCTGGGTACCACCCTTGCCATCCGGTAGCATGGATTCGCCTGCCTGCCGACGATTCTGATAGATGGTCGAGACGATCCCAAGCCGCAACAGCATGCGTTGGACTGCTTGCAAACGGGGCAAATCACTTTGACTCAAACGTATGCTGACCCCCTTGTTTTGTGAGCCTTGCACAGAACCGTCCGCATCAAAGATGCCACGCAGAAAACCCTCGTAACATTCAGAAGATGTTCTCTCCAGGGCGGGAGTAATGGATTTATCGCCAGGTTTCATTCCCAGGCTACAGGCAAGGTCGCGCAACGCCGACAGTGTCATGCGCCATTCACCACGCCCGGGGACTTCATGAAATCCGGAAAAATCACTCCGATGCTTCAGTGACCGGGCAGCCTGCTCCGCCTCCTGCAACAAGGCGGATGCATCAGCCGTTACAAATCCGGCAGAGTCATTGACAACCGCTCTATCAGCCCAAATGGATAGTACGGCTGCATCTTTTTTCAACGTTCCATCACCGACCAACAGGCCGAGAAGAAATCCCTCCTCTCTGCTCAGTTCGCCTTTCCAGGAAAGGTCGGCGTGGTTATTCAATAAGATACGGTCTCCGGTTTTTAGATCATGTGTAGCAGTCCATTCAGTTTCACGGGACCAGCGCGTAAGTCTCGTGACCTTCCGAACCTTGTGATCGGCAGTCAGACGCAGCTGGTATCCCTCCCTGGTTTGTAGCCGCATGATTGGCTTGGTGGCCGTTCTGAAAAACCCGCGTTTACCACTGGCATGTGCTTTGCCATCCACCATCGCAATAAATGAAGAGCCTGTCAGTGCCGCAACCTGACGCGGGCCCTCGGAAGTCTGAACCCAGGTGTCAGCGGTAACACATGGATTGGTCGCGCGGATATTTTCGCAGAACCAGTTGTTGTTCATCCTGTTGTACTGATCAATGAGGATGAAGCCCGGCTCCGCGTAATCGTAGGTTGAGGACATGATGACATCCCAGAGCCTTCTGGCCCGGATCGTCTTGTAGACCTTGCAGGCCACGCGCCCATGCTCGTCATGGATGTAGTTATCGCTGTGGGCAGGCCAGCGACGGTAAACGATCCGCGTATCCTGATCCTCGATTTCAGACGGGGAGGCGGGAAAGACCAGGTCCCAGCCGACATCATTCCTGACCGCCTCCATGAAGTCGGCGGTGATCAGGCAGGAGAGATTGAATTGTCTGAGGCGGCCGGCCTCACGTTTGGCGCGGATAAAATCCATGACATCGGGGTGGGAGATATCAAAGGTCGCCATCTGGGCGCCGCGCCGGCCGCCGGCGGAGGAGACCGTGAAGCACATCTTGTCGTAGATATCCATGAATGAAAGCGGCCCGGAGGTGTAGGCGCCGGCGCCGGAGACATAGGCCCCTCTGGGTCTGAGCGTCGAAAACTCATAACCGATACCGCAGTTATGAATTACCATCAGACCATTGTTCCCGGCCAGGTAATTATTGTGCTTCTCAACGGTAAAGTCGAAGAATGTCTCAGGCAGGTCCAGGCCTCGCCGGATGGTATCCAGCGGCCGCAACTGTCTGGCGAAATCAATCAGTTTCTTGAGATGGGGAAAGCGTCCGGCCCAGCGGTCCAGCCAGATTCGGCTGACGGTCCTTGCCCTGTGATAGCCGTGATAGAAACCCAGCGACTGACGTTCGATATGGGTCAGCAGAGAGCATTCTTCCGAGAGCGCATGAGACAGGGCGGGAGGCATCACATAGCGGTCATATTGACCGGACCGGGATGCAAATTCATGAATCCGTTTGCGCTTGGCGCTATCGGCCATGAATTTGGCCACGACCATCAGAAAATCGGAATCCGAGATCTTTAACATGGCGCCGCCCGAATCCCGGATCGTGTGGCCTCGGTAATCGTGGTAACGGGGCTTGCGTTCCGTAATCGCGCCGTGGATGCCGAACAGGCCGAGTATCGATTGTAATTCACGGGCGAAGTCGATGTTCTGCGTGGCGATGATTGCCGCGCCGTGTTCCATGTTGATGGTGCCGTCGGTATCGATGAGTCCGGCCAGAAAGGAGAGAAAACACCTTTCCGGACGGGTGGCGATCCAGTTGGGCACATGCATGGCAGCCAGTTTTTTGCCCGTCTGTCCGTCAATCAGATCGGCGGCTCTGCTGGCTTCAAAGCTCGCTACCGTATAATCCCAGACAGGCGTGCCGTTTACTGTAACAGCGGTGACGACCCTGGCCCGGGAACCACAGAAGGCATGAAAAAAGTGCGCGTAACGCTCGACGACTTCCCGCTCGGCGGCCCGGATTTTGAAGATAAGGCGTTTGCCCCGGACCTGCGCCCGCGCCGCCCATGATTTTTGTGTCGGCTTGTACTGGAATCGTTTCTCATAGGCGCTGCCGTCTCCAAGATGGGCGCCGGCAAACCACGCATCCAGATTCAATGTGTCCGAGGAGCGGCTGGCAAACCGGTGATGAATAAGGGCGTCGGTTTTACACACCTCATCAGCCCGCACATAGGCCAGCCTGCCATCCCGAAATACCAGGACGGGATGTCTGATCGATGTCTTGAGCGATACCCCGTTTGAGACAATCTCGATATTCTCCGAACGTGGAACATGGGTCGTGATGTGGTTAAGGACGGGGCGCATTTCAAATGCCCGACGCTCCCGATCGTAGCAGAGGATTTGTTTATGACGTTCCGCTACCGCCTGATCGGCCGTGACGCGGCCCTTTTCCGTCACCACCCAGGTACCAGGGGCAACGCATCCCGCCTTCAGGGTAAGACCGGCCTCATGCACCATGGACAGAATACCGTCCATGGAGTCCGGAACCGTGCCTGAAACCGTACAGTTGATCGTCGACGTGGCCGGTTTGTGCTCTCTGGCGCCGGCATTGGACATGATACGTCCGGCCGGGATGGCGCCGTTTTGCAGGGCCCGGACAAAACGGGAATACCAGAATTCCTGCTTTCCGGGCTCTTCAATCTCTGACAGAGCCCTGGCTACACGATCGAATGTATCTTCAATGGAATGATCGACATCTCTGCCCTGCTTGTCCTTCAGACGATACTTCTTGTCCCAGATATCCAGGGATGCAGGCTGCATCTCCACCTGGGTTCCCGAGGAATTTTTCATTCGTTGAATCTCTACGACGCCCATTCAATACTCCCACTAGGACCTGTTCACATAAAATCCAAGTGTAGCTCGGATTTTATGTGAACAGACCCTATGATTATAGTCATGCTGGAAATCCCCGGCCAGGATGGAAGCTTAAGACACAATATATTGCGAGTCAACAGATTGATACAATCAATTTATAGTGGTTTTTATCAACAGATTACCCAACGTTTATACACAGGTTTATGCACATTGTTGGAGGTAGAGGGGTAGCCTGTTACGATTACGGCGTGAACCAGTCCACCCATTTTGGCTTCCAGACCGTTTCCAGCCGGGAAAAGGTGAATCGCGTGATGGGCGTGTTCTCCTCGGTGGCGGACAAATACGATCTGATGAACGACCTGATGAGCGGCGGCGCTCATCGATTGTGGAAAAGACACATGCTGGCCAGGATTCAGATCCGGGAGGGTGGAAGGGTGCTGGATGTAGCGGCCGGCAGTGGCGATATTGCCCTGGGCCTGGCCCGCAAGGTCGGGGCGTCGGGCCGTGTCGTGCTGACTGATTTGAATGGTCCGATGCTCAGAGAGGGCGCCCGGCGGATGATTGATCACGGCCTGCTGGCGGGCCGTGCGGATTGTATTCAAGCCAATGGTGAAAGACTTCCCTTCAGGGACAACAGCTTTGATGCCGTCACAATCGCCTTTGGCATCCGTAATTTCAGTCATATTGATGAGGGCCTTAAAGAGTTCATTCGTTTGTTAAAACCGGGCGGCCAGTTTACCTGTCTTGAATTTTCACGGCCGGTTTTGCCCATGCTGGACATTCTGTACGATGCCTACTCCTTTAACATCATTCCGGCTATGGGTGAGTGGGTGACGGGTGATTGGGCCTCCTACCAGTATCTGGTGGAATCCATCAGGAGGTTCCCTGATCAGGGCCGGTTTCTGAAGCTTCTGGATAGGGCGGGATTCAGTCTGACCCGATATGAAAATCTCAGCGGCGGCATCGTAGCCCTGCATCGGGGGTATAAGATATGAGTGTGATGTTCCTGCCCTTAAGGCTCATACCATCATCCGTTCAGGCAGTCGTTTTGTCTACCGTGCTGAATGTGTTCTTTTCACGCGATGAATCGCTTAAATCGCTGTTGAGTGCCCTGGATGAACGGATTTTTCATATCCATGTCAAGGATATGAACAGGGATTTTTACCTCGGTTTCCAGCAGGGCAAGGTTCGGGTGCATCCTGACCATAAGGGAAAGGCCGATGTGCGCATTGATGCCACAACCGGCGGCTTCGCCCGTCTCTGTTTTGGCCGGGAAGACCCCGATGATCTTGTTTTCCAGCAGGTCCTGAAACTCTCTGGAGATTCAGAGGCCATGTTACGTTTCAAGAAATTGCTGGCCGCGGCCGATATCGACTGGGAACGGGAGTTGAAGGAACTCTTTGGCGCCTATTTCGGTGGCAGGGTGGCCGAGGCCGCCAAGGCTCTGCTGAAGGCGGAAGCAAGGTTGCAGGAGATGACGCACAAGGGCGTCCAATCCTGTCTGAGCACCATGGATGTCCCGAACAAACAGGGTTTACAGGAATGGCAGGCCGGCGTGGAACAGGCTGCCAGGGATATGACCCGGCTGAAAAGGCGGCTTACCAGGCTTGAGAAAAAGCTCAAGAGCCAGTTGCAAAACCCATGAGCAGCTAAATAGATGCTACCACTGACCCGGTTTCGGCAGTGGGTGCGGCTTCTGGCCATCACTCACATCCTTGCCACGCATGGCATGGCGGCGCTGGCGGTGCGCATGCGGTTGTTCCGGCCCTATGCCTGGTTTGTTCGCCTGTTTTCCCGTGGAGAGGCTCTGCCGGATGAGTTGGGCGTTCATGTGCGGAATGTGCTTGAAAGACTTGGGCCGACCTTCATCAAATTTGGCCAGATGCTTTCAACCCGCGCCGATCTGTTGCCGATGGAAATGGCTCTGGAACTGAAGAAATTGCAGGACGAGGTGCCGCCTGAGGATTTTACCACGATTCGGGGTGTAATAGAGCGGGTATTCAGGAAACCGCTTCTGGGCGAGAGCGGCGTATTCAGCTCTTTCGAGGAAACACCGGTGGCGGCAGCCTCGATTGCACAGGTTCATTTTGCCGAATTACATGACGGTAGCCAGGTGGCGGTCAAGGTGCGGCGGCCGCAGATCAAGAGAACGATTGAGGCGGACTTGTACCTGTTGCGCCTTCTAGCCCGGATGTGTGACCGGTATTTACCAGAATACCATCGTTTGAAAGCGCCCAGGGTTGTCGAGGAATTCGCTGCCACCATTCGTGAGGAGCTGAATCTGCGGGCGGAGGCGGCGCATGCGGCCCGATTCGCCCAAAACCTTGCCGGTCTGGATGGGGTTGGCGTTCCCGGCGTTATCTGGGGGCACACAAATATTGAGGTTCTGACGACCGAACGTATTGAGGGAATCCCCATCGACGAGCGCGAACGCCTCAAGGCCGCGGCGCACGATCCTATGCGGTTATGTGAACGCTTGGCCACGCTATTTTTCCATATGGCCTTTGTTGATGGCTATTTCCATGCGGACCTCCATCCGGGCAACATCTTTGTATCCGATTCCGATGAAATCCTGCTGGTCGATTTTGGTATTGTTGGCCGCCTGGATCTGCAAAGCCGCCGTTACCTGGCTGAAATGATGCTGGCCTTCCTGAAGCAGGACTACAGGCGCGCCGCCGAGGTTCATCTGGAAGCCGGTTATGTGCCGGCTGGAACCGATGTGTCGGCCTTTGAAGATGCAATGCGCGAGATTGCCGAACCCATTTTCAACCGGCCACTGGCTGAGATTTCACTGGCTGAACTCCTGTTCTACCTGTTTTCCGTGACCGAAAGATTCCAGATGGAAACACAGCCGGAACTGTTGCTGTTGCAGAAGACGATGGTTGTCATCGAGGGCGTGGCGCGCGAGCTGGAGCCGGAGACGAATGTCTGGGCCCTGGCCAGGCCGCTGGTGGCTGAGTGGGTGGCCAAACATCTGGGACCGAAGGCCAGGGTGGAACAGACGGCATCGGACCTGCGCCGGGGGGTCGAAAATTGGCTGAAGCTGCCTGACGAACTGCGCCTGTTCATACAGAAGACGCAAGCCGGACCTCATTCGATTCGGGAGGAGATACCGGTGTGGGTTGAGCTGTTTGGCGTTGCGCTGCTTGCCTCCGGCAGTGGTACGGCCGTTGCCTTCTGGCAGCAAGGGTTTACGGCCTGGCAGGGACCGTCCGGCCTGCTGGCGGCAGCTATTGGCGCCGCCCTGTTGCTACAGAGACACTGATGCGCCCCCGCCCAGACGGTCGAGACTTTGAACTTCCGTGATCATGTCGCTAGAGTGCGCCGCCCGATTTGCTCGATATTTATCACCCGCTAGCATACGTAGCAATCATGGTAGCAGATGTTCAGATTTTTTCTGAGGAGTGACACCCCATGAACCGTAATTTTGTATTTACCAGTGAGTCCGTAGGCGAGGGCCATCCGGACAAGGTGGCCGACCGTATTTCAGACTCCGTGCTGGATGCCATCCTCGAACAGGATCGATACGCCCGCGTGGCCTGTGAAACCATGGTGACGACGGGCATGGCCCTGGTGGCCGGCGAGATAACCACAACGGCTGTCGTGGACTATCAGCAGATCGTACGCGAGGCCATCAAGGACATCGGCTATAATTCCTCGACCATGGGCTTCGACTGGGAATCCTGCGCGGTGCTGCTCAGTCTGGACAAGCAATCTCCGGACATCGCCCAGGGCGTGAATGAGGGAGAGGGGCTCGATCTGGATCAGGGCGCGGGCGATCAGGGCCTGATGTTTGGTTATGCGACAAATGAAACGAAAGTCCTGATGCCCATGCCGATTTATCTCTCACACCTGCTGGTTGCCCGGCAGGCGGCAGTGAGAAAATCGGGCAAACTGACCTTTCTGCGGCCGGATGCAAAGTCGCAGGTTACGATACGGTACGAAAATTCCAGGCCGGTAGCCATTGATGCCGTGGTGCTCTCCACCCAGCATGAACCGGATGTCTCCCACAAGGATCTGTCTGAGGGAATCATGGAAGAGGTGATCAAGCCGGAACTGGATCAGACCGGGCTTGTCCATGCCGGCACCGAATACTTTATTAATCCCACCGGACGTTTTGTGATTGGCGGTCCTGTCGGTGACTGTGGGGTGACGGGGCGCAAGATTATTGTGGATACCTATGGCGGTTTCGGTCATCACGGAGGCGGCGCCTTCTCGGGCAAGGATCCGTCAAAAGTGGATCGCTCCGCCTGTTATATGATGCGGCATGTGGCCAAGAATATCGTTGCAGCGGGGCTGGCCGATCGTTGCGAGGTGCAGGTGGCCTATGCCATTGGCGTAGCGCATCCCCTGAGCGTGATGGTCAATACCTTTGGCACCGGAAAGATTGATGAAAAGAAATTATCCAGACTGATACGAGATCATTTTGATCTTCGCCCCAAGGGCATTGTTCAGGCGCTTGATCTGCTGCGGCCAATCTACGCCAAGACTTCCTCCTACGGACATTTCGGTCGTGAACTGCCGGAATTTACCTGGGAACTGACGGACAAGGTGGAGGAGCTCAAGTCCGCGGCTGGTATCTGATTCTATATCAACCGCCGAGGGGCGTTGCGACAAGCCGCGAGGCTTGCCAGGCTCGGCAGCTTGAATTCATACAAATCGCAACGGCGCCCGTTTCAATAATTCATTGAACGGAGGATTTGAATGAGCGCAGTGCAAGAGACCAACAAGGATCATGTGGTTGCCGATATCAGCCTGGCCGGGTGGGGGCGTAAGGAAATCGCCATTGCCGAGACCGAAATGCCGGGCCTGATGGCAATCCGTGAGAAATATATGAAAGATCAGCCTCTGAAGGGGGCGCGTATTGCCGGCTCCCTGCACATGACCATCCAGACCGCGGTGCTGATCGAAACCCTGGTGGCATTAGGCGCCGAGTTGCGTTGGGCATCGTGCAATATCTTCTCGACACAGGATCATGCCGCGGCGGCCATTGCCGCCGATAACCTTCCTGTATTTGCCTTCAAGGGCGAGAGCCTGGATGAATACTGGGAGTTTACCCATCGTATCATGGAGTGGCATGATGGTGGAACGCCGAACATGATTCTCGACGATGGCGGCGATGCGACGCTGCTGGTGATTCTGGGTTCCAGGGCGGAGAAGGATCCATCCCTGCTGGACAATCCTTCCAGCGAAGAGGAAGTAGCGCTGTTTTCTGCCATCAGAAAACGACTGGCGGGGAAACCGGGCTGGTACTCTGAGCGCCGCTCGGCAATCAGGGGCGTCACCGAAGAAACCACCACGGGCGTGCATCGCCTGTATCAGATGCAGGAGCGCGGTGAATTACCATTCCCGGCCATCAATGTGAATGACTCAGTGACCAAGTCCAAGTTCGATAATTTGTACGGTTGCCGCGAATCGCTGCTCGACGGCATCAAGCGAGCGACCGATGTGATGGTAGCCGGGAAGATTTGCGTCGTGCTTGGCTATGGTGATGTCGGTAAGGGCTGCGCGCAGGCATTCAAGGGTATGGGTGCAACCGTCTGGGTGACCGAGATCGATCCGATCTGCGCGCTGCAGGCGGCGATGGAGGGTTACCGCGTGGTGAATATGGATGAGGCGTGCAAACAGGGCAATATCTTCGTGACGACGACCGGCAACTACCATGTGATCAGGCATGACCATATGACGGCGATGCCGGATCAGGCGATTGTCTGCAATATCGGTCATTTCGACAACGAGATCGATGTCGCCTCACTCAAGCAGTATGAATGGGAGAATGTTAAACCCCAGGTGGATCAAATTATCTTTCCCGATGGCACGCGAATCACATTGCTGGCCGAGGGCCGGCTGGTGAACCTGGGTTGTGCCACGGGACATCCGAGCTTTGTCATGTCCAACTCCTTCTCCAACCAGACGCTGGCGCAGATCGAGCTGTTTAATCAGACAGGCCAGTATGGTAACGAGGTTTATGTGCTGCCGAAGAAACTGGATGAAGAGGTAGCGAGGCTGCACCTTGCCAAGATCGGCGCCCAGCTGACTCGCCTGAGACAGGATCAGGCGGATTATATTGGCGTATCGGTAGATGGCCCCTACAAGTCAGATTATTATCGCTATTAGCCTTGCGGTATCGTTTGATTTTGCTGATTGTCTTGCTGCTGGCGGGAACTGCCTGGTCTAAGGATGAGATCCCGGTGGATGCGGCTTTTGATAAAACCGGCGATGGTATTGTGGATGCCTCAGACTGGGGAAAGATGACCAAGCAGGAAAAGGAGGCATACGCCCATGCCTCCATACGGAATCTGGGAGAAGACCCTGATGCTGAATTGGATGATGGATCGACCCGCGCCAAGCAATATTTGAAGGGGTTGATCTCTGTCTACGAATGATGCTTTTGCAAAAGGATGGCTTCATGATTGATCTCATCGTGGAAAGCCCTTCCATGGCTTTTTTGCCTTTCGTCACTGATTTATTGCTATCCGATAATAAATCGGCATCTCCCTGGTGATCAATGGTTGCGAATGTTTGCAAAACATCCATGGAGAGCGATTGGTTGTTGAAAAACGACATCATTGCTGTTATACATCGCACCGCAAACGGAGGGCGGGTTAGATCTCCTGATTTTTATCTCGTTGTATGCGTAGGGTTGACCGTTGATTCGAAGTTTGGCGGATAGGCATTCTTCTCCTGCTGCCTGGATCATTGGCATGCGCAATGCGGTGAGATGGCAGACAGTATGTGGCTTCATCGTTGCCTGTGTTGTCGGTTTTGGATATGGCCTTATACCCGGTCTGAGCGTGGCCTATGGTGTGATGCTTTCCCTGCTTAACGGTCTTTGGCTTGCAAAGCGCCTTGAGCGGGCGCAGGCAATGGATTCGCCCGGCGGTCAGCGTTCTTTGTATGCGGGGGCGGCCATTCTGTTTATAGGGTTTTTGGGCGCCCTGATCTTGGCAATTGTGTTGGGTCTTCATCTGCTGGCAGTGGCAGGAGGCCTGTTGCTGGCTCAGATAGCTATGTTTGTCTACGCGGCCGGCAAGGCGCGAAGTGAACTGATCGGGCTGAATTAGATTCAAGGGAGTGAGGTTTGGCGCAACGTTCTAGAAAGATTGCGGAGGGCTTGACGGCTGCGAATGCGGGCAAGGAGCGTAGCCACGCATGAGGACGCGTTCTATTTCCCGTCGCTATGCCAGGGCTCTGTTTGAGCTTATCCAGGAAGGCTCAGAGATTCAACCGTCCCTGGGCCATGCCGCCCAGGTGGCCGGCATGGCTGATGTTGTAGAATTACTGGCGGCTCCCCGGGTAACATCAGAGGCCAAGGCCCGTGTGATTAAGAAGGCGGCGGGGAAACTGTCCGGAGAGGTCGAACAGCTGATAAAAATATTATGTGTCCGCAACAAGGCAGAGCTGTTACCTGAGATTAATGAAATTGTAAATGAGATGGTCCGCCAGGCCGCCAGCAAGGTTGAGGTTGATGTGATTTCAGCCACGAAACTTGATGCGACCTTAAGGCAAAAGATAGCCGGAGTTCTGGGCAAGGTTGTCGGGCGCAAGGTGAAAATAAATGCGCATGTGGACAGCGCGATTCTGGGCGGACTGGTGGTTCGCATTGGAGACAGGCAGATAGATTACTCGCTGCGCACACGCCTGGAAGGAATGAGAAAGGCGCTGGTCTCCTGATACTATTGAACAGTTATCTATAAGAATTTGAGGTAATAAACATGAAACTTGATACCGCGGAAATCAGTTCCATCATTAAACAACAGATCAAGGGTTTTGAAACCGGCGCGGCTAATGTCAATATTGGAAGCCTGATTAGCGTTGGCGATGGCGTGGCCATTGTGCATGGTCTTTCCGGCGCTATGGCTGGTGAAATGCTGGAGTTCCCCGCCGGGACGCTGGGCATGGTTCTCAACCTTGAAGAAGACAGCGTTGGCGCCGTGATCTTTGGTGAATATACCCATCTTCGTGAGGGCGATCAGGTCAAGTGTACCGGCAAGATTTTTTCCGTCCCCGTTGGTCCTGCCCTGAAGGGGCGCGTCGTTAACGCGTTGGGTCAACCCATTGATGGAAAAGGTTCGATCCAGGAGGCGCAGGAAGACCCAATCGAGAAAATTGCGCCAGGCGTGATTGAACGCAAGTCCGTAGATCAGCCGTTGCAGACCGGCATTAAATCTATTGACTCAATGATTCCGATCGGACGTGGACAGCGCGAATTGATTATCGGCGATCGTCAGACGGGCAAGACAGCCATTGCCGTGGATACTATTATCAACCAGAAGGGCACTGGCGTTACCTGTATCTATGTGGCAGTCGGCCAGAAGGCCTCCACTGTAGCCGGTGTTGTCAGAACCTTGAAGGAACATGGCGCTCTTGAGCATACCATTATTGTTGCGGCCAACGCTTCAGAGGCTGCTGCCCTGCAGTACCTTGCGCCTTTTACCGGCTGCACAATGGGTGAGTACTTCCGGGATCGTGGTGAAGATGCGCTCATCATCTATGATGACCTGACCAAACAGGCATGGGCCTACAGGCAGGTCTCCCTGATTCTCCGCCGGCCACCGGGACGCGAGGCATACCCGGGTGATGTTTTCTACCTGCATTCCCGTCTTCTGGAACGGGCCTCTCGCGTAAGTGTGGAATATGTTGAGAAATTTACCAAGGGCGAGGTCAAAGGCAGAACTGGCTCATTGACTGCGCTGCCGATCATTGAGACTCAGGAAGGCGATGTATCCGCCTTTGTGCCGACCAATGTGATTTCCATTACCGATGGTCAGATCTTTCTGGAAACCAGCCTGTTCAATGCCGGTCAGCGTCCGGCCGTGAATGCCGGTCTCTCCGTATCACGAGTGGGTGGCGCCGCCCAGACCAAGGCCATGAAAAAAGTTGGCGGCGGGCTACGCCTTGATCTTGCCCAGTATCGCGAGCTGGCAGCCTTTGCCCAGTTTGCCTCCGATCTGGATGAGGCCACCAGAAAACAGATTGAGCGGGGCAAGCGTGGTACGGAAATCCTCAAGCAGGGTGAAAATGAACCGATGAGCGTAGCCCAGATGACGGCCAGTCTGTATGCGCTTAATAATGGCGCTCTGGATGATGTGGAATCGGATAAGGTGCGGGACTTTGAGAAGGCATTCCAAGCCTATCTCAAATCTGATGCTGCCGATCTGATGACCAGTCTGGATGAAAATCCGGCGTTGTCCGATGAAGTCGTGGAAGGTCTGAACAAGGCCATCGCCGACTTCAAGGCCAACGGCACCTACTAGGGGAGACAAGAGGTGGCATCAGCCAAGGAGATTCGGGGTCAGATCAAGGCTATCCAGAATACCGCCAAGATTACCAAGGCGATGGAGATGGTGGCAGCCAGCAAGATGCGTAAAGCGCAGGAGCGGGTGCTGGATGCACGCGCCTATGCTGAAGGTACGATACGCATCATCGGCAACCTGATGCAGGCCCACCCTGAATACAGGCACCCATTTTCTATCCGCCGTCAGGAAGTGAAACGGATCGGGATTATCCTGGTGACTACAGACAAGGGCTTATGCGGAGGTCTGAATACCAATGCCCTGCGTTTGGTCTTGCGAACAGTGAAAGAGCAGAAGGCGGAGGTTGAGGTTATCAATATTGGCCGCAGGGGCGGCGCCTTTATGCGCCGGGTTGGTGTCGAGGTGACTGGCAGCGTGGAGAATATTCCGGATTCTCCTGAATTGATCGATGTTCTTGGTGCAGCGGAACTGGCTATGAATCGCTATCTGGACGAGTCCGTTGATGAGATCTATCTGCTATACAGTGAATTTGTCAATACGATGACCCAAACCCCGCAATTGATGCAATTGCTTCCGCTTCCGGTTTCCGATGAGCCGTCGAATCCTGGCCACTGGGATTATATCTATGAGCCAAAAAGCCAGGAGTTGCTGGGTGGATTGCTCCGGCGGGCGTTTGAGGCGCTGATGTATCACGGCGTACTTGAAAACAAGGCATGTGAACAGTCAGCGCGGATGGTGGCAATGAAGAGCGCGACGGACAATGCCAAGGGCATCGTCAAGGATTTACAGATTACCTACAACAAGGCGCGTCAGGCAGCGATTACGCAGGAACTGGCGGAGATAGTCGCCGGCGGCGCCGCGGCGCAGTAAGAATTCATAAGAGAGGTCAGAGAATATGAGTGTTGGAACTATTGTACAGGTTATTGGCCCCGTCGTGGATATCCGATTTGAAGCCGGCAAGCTTCCTGGTATATACAATGCCCTCGTTCTGGAAGAGGTAAAGCTTACCCTTGAAACCCAGCAGCATCTGGGTGATAACACCGTCCGCGCCATTGCGTTGGGCGCCACGGATGGTCTGCGTCGTGGTATGGAAGTCAAAGATACAGGTAATGCCATCAAAGTGCCGGTCGGCGAGGCAACGCTCGGACGAATTATGAATGTACTGGGCACAGGTATTGACTTTGAAGGCGAGACGGTTAACTCCCAGGAGCGCTGGCCGATTCACCGTGCGGCGCCGACATTCGAGGAGCTGGCGCTTGCTCAGGAGATCCTCGAGACGGGCATCAAGGTAATCGATCTGATGGCGCCGATTGCCAAGGGCGGCAAGGTCGGTCTGTTTGGCGGCGCCGGCGTTGGCAAGACCGTGAACATGATGGAGTTGATCAATAATATCGCCAAGGCGCATGGAGGGTACTCCGTGTTTGCCGGCGTTGGCGAGCGCACCCGTGAGGGCAATGACTTCTATTACGAAATGAAGGAATCCAACGTTCTGGACAAGGTGGCTCTGGTCTATGGTCAAATGAATGAGCCGCCGGGCAATCGTCTGCGCGTTGCACTGACAGGGCTCACGATGGCTGAATATTTCCGCGATGAAGGCCGTGATGTCCTGATGTTTATCGATAATATCTACCGCTATTCACTGGCTGGCGTTGAGGTATCGGCACTGTTGGGCCGTATGCCTTCCGCCGTGGGGTACCAGCCGAATCTGGCTGAAGAGATGGGACGCCTGCAGGAGCGTATCGCTTCAACAAAAACGGGTTCGATTACCTCGATTCAGGCTGTATATGTACCCGCGGATGACCTGACCGATCCGGCTCCGGCAACTACATTTGCGCACCTGGATTCAACCATCGTTTTGAGTCGTCAGATTGCGGAGCTTGGCATCTATCCGGCCGTGGATCCGCTGGATTCGACTTCTCGTCAATTGGATCCCAAGATTATCGGCGTAGAGCATTATGAGGTGGCAACCGGCGTACAGCGAACTCTGCAGCGATACAAGGAATTGCAAGACATTATCGCCATCCTGGGAATGGATGAATTGTCGGATGACGACAAGTTAGCAGTGACTCGCGCTCGCAAGATTCAACGTTTTCTTTCTCAGCCCTTCCATGTGGCCGAGGTGTTTACTGGTTCGCCAGGCGTTTTTGCCAAAAAAGAAGAGACCATCAAGGGCTTCAAGGGTATTCTTGAAGGTGAATACGACCATTTGCCGGAGCAGGCCTTCTATATGGTGGGCGGTATTGAAGATGCCGTTGCCAAGGCTGAAAAGATGAAGGCCAAAGGGTGAGCACGTTCAAGGTGCTGGTTGCCACGGCCGAACGCGAGGTCTATCGCGGCGAGGCCGATAAACTGGTGGCGCCGGGCATTCTCGGCGAGTTGGGTATTCTTCCCAGGCATGCGCCATTGTTAAGCGCATTGAAGACCGGGGAGCTACGAATTACTTATGGAGAAAATGTGGATGAGGTATTCATTTCCGGTGGCTATATGGAAGTGCAGCCGGATGTGGTTACAGTGCTCGCGGATACGGCGGAACGTGCTACGGATATGGATGAGGCTGCTGCTCTTGCCGCACAGCGCAAGGCCAAGGAAGAACTGGCGTCCAAGAAGGATGATGTGGACTTGGCTATGGCGGAAGCAGAATTGGCAATTTTGGCCCAGCGTTTGGCATGGCTTCAGAAGAAAAATAAGCACTAGGAGTCTGTCGGACTTAGGGGAATCGTAGCGAGCAGGTGGGGAAGCGAGGCCAAAAGACT
>CAZQZF010000019.1:0-16137 GCA_964597745.1 uncultured Zetaproteobacteria bacterium | reverse complement strand
CGTCAAAGGTGTGTGTGTTCTGTGGCGTGTTGGCTGTATGCACAGCCCTGATTGTTGTCTGGTTCGTTCGGGTGGGCGTAAGGGCGGCCTGTCTGCAGATTTTTCAATCCAATAAACTGAAATTACTCGCTGAAAAGCAACGGCAGCGTCAGTTAGATGTTCAGGCCCCTCGAGGTGCGATTACAGACGCCAAGGGGCGCGTATTGGCTGAAAGCATCGAAGTGCCTTCCATTTATGCCATTGGCTCCAAGCTTCCGCATAAACGTATTCCTGAACTGGCCCATGCGCTGAACATCAAGCCTGAGATTTTACGCGGCAGGTTGGGGAAAAAATTGGGATTTGTCTGGTTGGGGCGTCAACTCGATCCTGCCCAGGCAAAGAAAATCATGGCCTTGAAGATCCCCGGAATTCGTCAGGAGCACGAATGGAAGCGTTTCAATCCCCTGGGCCCGGAAACAGGGCACATACTAGGATTTGTTGGCGTTGACGGCCATGGGCTGGAAGGACTGGAACGTTCGCTTGACTCAAGGTTGCTTGGCAGGGCTGGACACAAGCTGTTCCTCAGGGATGCTCGGGGAAATCTATTGCCTGGAGACGTGTGGGCGAACAAACCTGCCTCCGGACAGACAGTGCGTCTTTATCTGGACGCCTATATTCAAAGTCTCGCCTATGCGGCCCTGGCTGACGGTATCAGGAAACAACGCGCGAAGGGCGGCTCAGTCATTATCATGCGGCCTGGCGACGGCGCCATATTGGCCATGGTCAACTGGCCAGGATTTAATCCCAATGATTTTCATAAATATAAACCTGGCGCCTGGCGTAACCGTGCCGTTACCGATGTATTCGAGCCTGGCTCGGTACTCAAGCCATTCACCGTAGCCGCGGCCCTGACATCGGGTCGCTGGCAACCTGATTCACGGCTGTATTGTGAAAAAGGACGCTTTAGGATTGCCAATCGTGTTATCCATGATGTGCATCCCCATGCCTGGTTGAATGTAACCGGAGTTCTCGTCCACTCCAGCAACATTGGTGCAGCCAAGCTGGCCATGGATGTCGGTTCGGAGGGTCTGGGAAAAGTGCTGGCTGACGTAGGTTTTGGGAAAAAGACGGGTATCGAACTGCCGGGAGAATCATCCGGAATCCTCCCCGCCAGAACCCGATGGGGGCCGGTTGAGACCGCTACAATCTCATTTGGTCAGGGTATCGCCGTCACTGCCCTGCAGCTTGCCACTGCCTACAGCGTTCTGGCCAACGATGGCGTTTGGGTTCGTCCCATGCTGGTGCAGGGAGGCGTTGTCTCGCCAGGCAAGCGTATTCTCTCCCGGGAGGTGACTGTTGAAGTAAATCGAATGCTCAACCAGGCTACAAGTCCTGATGGAACCGGATCTCTGGCCGTTCCCATCGGCTATCCGGTTGCCGGCAAGACGGGAACCGCCCAGAAACCGTCCAGACATGGCGGCTATGCCAAAGGGCGTTATATAGCAGCCTTTTCAGGATTTGTGCCCGCGGATAATCCGCAACTTGTCATTACCGTAGTTGTGGATGAGCCTCACGGAAGCATTTATGGAGGTCAGGTGGCTGCCCCAATTTTTCGTGCGATCACGGCCACGGTCCTTCCCTATCTTGGAATTTCACCTGATACAGAGAGACCGGATATCATGGCGCCTGTCCTTGCTTCTTCTCACGGTTCCCGGCTAACGCACGCGCAAACAAGCCTGCATCCCCTGTATGGGAAATCCCTGCGCGAGGTTAAGCGCATAGCCGCGGAGAATGGTTATAAGTTGCTCGTCCATGGCAGTGGCTGGGTCAAGCGCCAAATCCCGTCCGCCTTTAGTGAGCTTGCTGCTGGCGATTCATTGGAAGTCTGGCTTGATGATTAACAAACCGGAAACTCGATCCATTGAGCGCGAGAATCTGGAACAGTTGATTTCCATGACCCAACGACCGGCGCGAATGCTTTCGGATTTACATCTTTCGGATACCGAATTGGAAGAGGACGCAAAGATCGTAGAGATCGCTGATGACTCCCGGCTGGTAAAGGCCGGTTATGCATTTTTATGCTTGCCACGAACCGAAGAAAAGGCCCGTGAATATGCAATCCAGGCGCGCAATGCTGGCGCCAGCGCCATAATTCTGGTCGGCCAGAACATCTCCGATCCTCCCTTGCCATGCCTCAAGGTCACGGATATGACCCATGCGGGGACGGTGTTGAGGCGCTGGTTCGGTACGGAGTCAACCAAGGTAAGAATGGTCGGGATTACGGGCACTGATGGAAAGACGAGCA
Source organism: uncultured Zetaproteobacteria bacterium (assembly GCA_964597745.1). GTDB lineage: Bacteria > Pseudomonadota > Zetaproteobacteria > Mariprofundales > Mariprofundaceae > CAYLYU01. The sequence continues at coordinate 13,853 of CAZQZF010000019.1, read as the reverse complement.
TCACCTGGATGCTTCGTTATGGTTTGGAAAAGCTGGCAGGCAGGGCCTGGTCCGTGGGAACGTTGGGCTGGGTGAAATCAGAGAGTGAAATGCATATGCTCAGGAATACGACGCCATCACTGTTGACTCTGCATCGACTGCTTGCCCTTGCTGATGATGAAGGAATTTCCTCACTGGTTTGCGAAGTTTCCTCGCACGGCATCGCCCAGGAACGGATTGCGGGCCTGCCTTTCACGGGAGCCTTATGGAGTAATCTGGGTCGTGATCACTTGCAGGATCACGGCGGATTTGATGCCTACGCCGCGTGCAAGGCCTGTTTTATCATGGAAACCGCCCGGGCAGGGGGCATCTGCATCATCAATGCCGATGACCAGGAGCTTGTTTCCCGTATGCCAGAACAGGCCAGTTCTTATCGTCACGGTTTGTTCTCGGAAGATGTGGATCTTGGTTGGGAACAGGAACTTCCAGGTACGCTGCGTCTGCGATACCGGGGGGAGGAGATCTGCCTGAATGATATTCCTATTGGAGAATTTCATTCCGAGAATCTGGCCGCCGCCAGCCTTGTCCTGATCAAGATATTCGGGGTGTCCCTGAAACAGATACCGGCGTTGTTCAACGGCCTGCACTCACCTCCGGGTCGAATGCAGGCCGTGGATATTGGGCCCTGGCTGGTCTTCGTTGATTATGCGCATACCCCTGAGGCATTGGAACGTTGTCTGGACAGTGCGCGCATGATAACACGCGGTCGTCTGTTTCTGATCTTTGGCTGTGGAGGAGAGAGGGACCGCTCCAAGCGCCCGATGATGGGTAATATTGCTGTACGGCTGGCGGATCTGGTCTGGATTACAACTGACAACCCACGGAATGAGCAGCCTGAATTAATCGCCTCGGAAATTGTTGATGGCATGCCCCGGCCCTTCCCGGCCGATGTCCGCTTGAAACTGAATCGGGAGCAGGCCATCTCGGAAGCTATTGCAGAGCTTTCGGAAGAGGATGTTTTAGTGATTGCCGGCAAGGGACATGAAAAGGAAATGATTCTTGGAGACCGGCATCTTCCCTGGAACGATTACGAAGTGGCCAGTCGCTATCTGAGGGAAAAAAACGATGTATTGGGCTGGCGGGCATGCGGATGACGGGATTAGAGATCCGGGAGGCGACTCACGGAGTCTGGACGGGAGGGCTGCCTGGTCTGGTAACCCGTCTGCATACGGATTCCCGTTCTCTGAAACCCGGGGATCTCTTTCTGGCCATGCGGGGTCCGAACTTTGATGGTCATTGTTTTGCCGGAGAAGCGCTGAGCCGCGGCGCCATAGGCCTGGTCGGTGATGTGGCAGGCATCGCGAAATGGAATGGGTTGCCGGCACCGGTTCTGCAAGTGTCCGATACCCTTCAGGCATTGGGAGATATTGCCTCCGGCTGGAGAAGAAAGATCAGGGCAAGGGTCGTAGCCATCTCCGGATCGTTCGGGAAAACCACCCTGCGCTCGATGCTGGAACACTGCCTGCATGGACTGGGGGCTCATATCTGGTCCACCCGGTTCAATGAGAATAATCTCATTGGCGTTCCCTTGACCCTGCTTGGAGCCAGTGGCGATGAGGATGTCATCCTGGTGGAGTGCGGCGTCAGCGAGCGGGGAGAGATGGATCGCCTGGCGGAAATTGTCAAACCGGATATCGGTATCATCAGTGGCATTTCCATGGGACACGCTGAAGGTCTGGGCAATCTGGCCGGCATCAGCGATGAAAAGGCGATACTGCTGCGCGCAACGGGCGACTGGTGCGCCTTGGGTGAGGGCGTGGCTGCCACACTGAGATCATATAAACTGATGCCCAACGTACCTTGCCTGAATATGAATTCTAATGGGATTGACACGGTTCACTGGAAGCTTCGCGGCAAGGATCTTCAACTCATGCATGGTGATGATAACGCCCAGCTCTCACTCAGGCTGCCGGCGCCGCATTGGGCCGCTGATATGGCGCTTGCTTTAAGCGTTGTCATGAAACTGTTCCCCGGGTCGGATTTCCATTCCTTGAGCCGCCTTTTGGGGGCATGGACGCCTGTCTCCGGCCGCATGGAATGCCTCTCCGGTCTCAACGGCAGTGTCATCATCAACGATGCCTACAATGCCAATCCGGCATCCATGGCCGTTGCCCTGGATACCCTGCGTAATTTGGAAGGGAGGCATTTTGCCATCCTGGGCGATATGGAGGAACTTGGTTCTCAATCCGAAAAGCTGCATGTCAGCCTTGACGTGACCGGGTTGCATGGTTTGATTCTTGTCGGCCGGCGCATGCGTTCACTGCATGCCAGATGCCCATGGGCCAAATGGGCTAAGGATGCCGAAGCAGCCTCCGATCTGGCAGGACGATGGACACTTTCTGAAAATGATTACGTGCTGATCAAGGCCTCCCGGACTATTGGGCTGGATGTCCTGGCGAGAGAACTGATGGAGCGGGCTCATGCTGTATAACCTGCTCTACCCGTTGGCGGATCAATACGCGATATTCAACCTATTCCAATATATCACCTTTCGCACCGTCTATGCGCTGATTACTTCCCTTGTTTTGTGCTGGATACTGGGTCCCGGCTTTATCCGCTACTTGAGGAGGGTGCAGGGGGAGGGTCAGCCGATACGGATCGATGGTCCCTCTACCCATTTGCTGAAACGGGGGACGCCAACCATGGGCGGCGGCCTGATTCTGCTTATCCTCACCCTTTCGACCCTGCTCTGGGCGGATCTGACCAATGCCTTCATATGGCTGGCGCTGATGCTGACCTTAAGCTACGGTGCCATCGGCTGGTATGATGATCATCTGAAAATCATGCAAAATCAGCCTAAGGGTATGTCCGGAAGATGGAAATTCTTGTTACTGACCCTATTTGGACTAGTGGCGGCCATAGGTCTGATCTGGCTTACCGATCCTGTCGTGGATATTCCCTTCTTTAAGGTTCAATGGAACATGGGCTTGTGGTATGTGCCTTTCGTTGTGTTTGTTCTGGTTGGCGCTTCCAACGCCGTCAATCTGACCGATGGCCTGGATGGTCTGGCGGTGGCGCCATGCTTTATCGTGGCCTCCGCTCTGGCCATCGTAGCCTATCTCTCAGGCCATGCCCATTTTGCCAATTATCTTCTGATTCCACATGTGGCCGGGGCTGGCGAGTTAAGCGTATTTAGCGGCGCCATTGTTGGATCCTGTCTGGGATTCCTCTGGTTCAACACCTATCCCGCCCAGGTCTTTATGGGTGATGTTGGCGCCCTTTCCCTGGGCGGCGCCCTGGCATTTATTGCCTGCAGCGTACACCAGCAATTTCTTTTGGCTATTGCCGGTGGTTTGTTCGTATTGGAGGCGGTTTCCGTCATGGTTCAGGTGGCGTCTTTCAAGCTGACGGGCAAACGGGTGTTTCGCATGGCGCCCATACATCATCATTTTGAACTCAAGGGCTGGGCTGAGCCCAAGGTTATCGTCCGATTCTGGATCATTTCCCTGCTGCTCTCCTTAATCGCCCTGTCCACATTGAAGATCCGATGAATCGAGGCGCGGTTACAGCAGTCATTGGCATGGGGAGAACGGGGTGTTCGATTGTACGTTTTCTGCAATCAAGGCATGTCCCATGCGATGCCTATGATGAAAAGCCGTGCAAACTGCCGGATGATCTCCATGCGCCCCTGCACATTGGCGCCCTGAAGGTAAAAGAACTGCTTCGGTACAAACGATTGCTGGTTAGCCCGGGTGTTCCATGGTTCCATCCCGCCCTTGAGGCGGCGCGCCAACAGGGACTGGAAGTAACCGGAGACCTGTCACTTTTCGTCGAAAATTATCAGGGTGAAATCGTAGCGGTAACAGGCACCAATGGTAAAACAACGACGGTCAGCCTGATCTCTCTGTTGCTGGAGGTGCTTCCCGGCGGTGTTGGTTGCGGTGGCAACATCGGAACCCCGGCTCTCGATCTTCTCACAAACGGCAACCCGTCACTGCGCGCCGTGCTGGAACTGTCAAGTTTCCAACTGGAACGGACTCCGAAGATCAAACCTCGTTGGGCCGCCCTGCTAAACGTGCAACAGGATCATGCCGACATGCACATGGACCATGATCATTACACAGAGGCTAAACTGCGTCTGTTTGCCCGGCAGGGTGAAGGTGATGTGGCCCTGTTCCCTCTGGAACGGCGATGGAACAGACTGGCCGGGGATCTGCGGTCGCGTGGCGTAACCGTGCAGCGATTCGGCCGGGTTGCCGATCCGGCCGCCGCCGATGCAGGACTGATGGAGAGCAAGAATGGGCGGTTCATCTTCTGGCATCAGAAGGAACAGCTTCAGGCCCTGAATACGAAACAGATCAGGATTCGAGGCGCATACCAGCACATCAATCTGGCCGTAGCGGCCCAGGCGGCTGCCCAATTCGGCGTTTCAACGACGGTGATCCAGGAGGCAATCACGGGCTTCCGGGGATTACCCCATCGCGTTCAATCGCTCGGCATCCACGCCGGCAGGGAATGGATTGACGATTCCAAGGCTACGAATCCTGATGCGGCCATGGCCGCGCTCAATGAATTTGGAGATGTGCTCTGGATTTGCGGGGGTCTGCCCAAGGGGATTGATCTGAGCCCCATGCGGGAAATCGTCAGATCCCGGGTGAAGCATGCCTTTGTCATAGGGGAAAAGACCAAGCCGTTTGAATCCTTCCTTAAACAGGCCGGAGTACCTGCTACGCGGGCCGGCACGATTGAAAAGGCTGTTCACCTGGCGTTAGCGGAAAAGACGCCTGAGCCTGTACTCCTCTCCCCGGCAGCCGCCAGTCAGGACCAGTTTCGAGATTATGCCCAACGGGGCCAGGCATTTGCCAAGGCAATTGCCGGCTTAGAGAAGACCGGATGAAGCGGCCAGCTCCTCCCGATGGCCTGATGCTGGCAAGCGTATTGCTGCTGTCGGTTCTGAGCATGATCCTCGTGGCCAGCGCCAGTCTTGGCATTAGCGAGGTTCGCTATCACGATCCTTTTCGCATTATCAGGCACTGGGCGATCTACATGCCGCTCGGCCTGCTTTTGATGTGGGGTTTGTCCCGGGTTGAGGTAACCTGGTGGCGGGCCATGGTTTTACCTCTGCTTCTTGCCGCCCTTGCCTTGATGATTCTTGTCCTGATTCCCGGTATTGGAACCCAAATCAATGGCGCCAGGCGGTGGTTTTCCGTTGCCGGGCTTACCCTGCAGCCAGTTGAACTCCTTAAGCCTGCCGTCATCTTGTACATGGCCCACTACATGTCTTCATTTCCGGATCGCCTGAACCGTTTCAAAACCGGTCTTGCGCCCATGCTCCTGATGTTGGGCATTGCGATGTTGCTTTTGCTGCTGCAGCCCGATTTCGGTAATGCCGCTCTACTTTTTGCCGTCTGCATCTGCCTGTGGTTTGTCGGCGGGGTTCCCATTCTGCACCTTTTATCGGTTCTTTCGGTTTTTATTCCTTGTGGTCTGTTTGTCATGATAGCCGAGCCCTATCGTCTGAAGCGGCTGGTTAGTTTTATTGATCCCTGGTCCGATCCTCTAGGGGCAGGATATCAATTGATTCAATCCATGCTTGCCTTCGGGGCCGGGGGGGTCAATGGCGCCGGGCTTGGGCAGGGCGTTCAAAAACTGTTCTATCTGCCCGAGCCCTTTACCGACTTCATTGCCGCTGTTCTGGCTGAAGAACTGGGTTTTGTCGGGGTGATGGCCCTGATGATTCTCTTTGCGGTATTGCTGGGACGTGGTCTGTATTATTCCTATGCAATCTCCGAACAGTTTCCCAGGTTGTTGGTTCTGGGCTGTATCCTCCTGCTTGGCTTTTCCTTCAGTATTAATATGGGGGCGGCCATGGGTGTCTTGCCAACGAAGGGAATGCCCATGCCGTTTATTTCTTATGGCGGCAGCGCCCTTTTCGGTAGCTTTCTCCTTATCGGCGTGGTCTTTGCCGTTCAGCGCCATCGGCAGGCAAACAGGCGGAAGGAGACATGATGACTGGCCGCCGTTTATTGTGTATTGCCGGTGGCGGTACGGGCGGACACGTGATGCCTGCGCTGGTCATGGCGGATCGAAGCAGGGCATCTTGGCCTGGCCTTGACGTTGAGTTTATCGGCGCGGAGCGGGGTCTTGAAGCGGAATTACTCCCTGGACGCGGAGAAACCGTTTTGTTGTTAAGAATGCATGCTGTTTCGGGTGCAGGATTCTGGCAGAGAATCAGTGTGCTTGGCTGGGAGCTGCCTGCTGCTGTTTGCCGCATCAGTCGGCACTGGTGGTCGTCCCGTCGTCCTGATCTCGTGGTGGCAGTGGGTGGATATGCCAGCGTAGCCGCGGCCCTGACCGCTATTTTGCTCCGCATTCCCCTGGTGCTTTATGAGCAGAATGCAGTCGCCGGCATGGTGAATCGGCGTCTCGCCCGGTTTTGCAGGAAAATCATGCTGGGTTTCGCCGAAGCTTCTGAAAACCTTCCTGAAGGTAAATGCATCTATACCGGTAATATTGTGTCCGGGGAGATTTCATCCGTGCAAAGGCAACCGCATGACCCTCCGCGCCTGCTGGTTCTTGGTGGTTCCCAGGGTGCAATGTTTCTGAATTCCGAGGTGCCCAGGGCTTGCCGGCTGCTGGCCCGCAAGGGTTATATCTTTAGCGTCTTTCATATTGCCGGTGAGCGCCCGGGGACAATTGAAACCGTTCGCGCCGCCTATCGAGAGGCGAATATCAAGGCCGAGGTCATGGGGTTCCATAATCAGATGTCCTCCTTTTATGCTCAGGGCGACCTTCTGATCGCCCGCAGTGGCGCCATGACCGTCAGTGAAGCCGCCGCCGCCGGCATGCCCTCAATCTTTATCCCGCTACCCGGCGCCGCCGATAACCATCAGTATCATAACGCCAAGGCTCTCGCCCGTGCCGGCGGGGCCTCAATCCTGGAGCAAGGCAGGGTTGATCCCGTTAAATTGGCCGATGTCATTCGGGATCACCTTGCGCATCCAGATATTCTTGAACGCATGAGCCAGCGTGCCAGGAACTGGGCGCCGGTCAATGCCTGGGAACGGCAGTCGTCCGTGCTCTCGCAGTGGCTGGGAAGCATCGGGGCAACGGTATGAAGAGGAGGATCAAAAACATCCATTTTACCGGTATCGGCGGTATCGGCATGAGTGGAATTGCTGAACTGCTTCATAATCAGGGGTTTTGCGTTCAGGGGTCGGATATGGCTGAGAATGCCAATGTGCGCAGACTGCGTTCACTGAATATCCCGGTCTTCATCGGCCACGGCCCAGATCAGTTGGGTGATGCCGAAGTCGTTGTGGTTTCCTCGGCCATCCCCCCCGCTAATCCGGAAATTCGTGCGGCAGAGGCCAAAGGCATTCCTGTCATCCCAAGGGCGGAGATGCTGGCCGAGCTCATGCGCATGAAACATGGCATTGCCGTGGCCGGCAGCCATGGCAAAACCACGATTACCTCAATGATCGCCCATGGTATGGAAACAGCGGGGATGGATCCCACCTATGTAATCGGCGGCCGATTGATCGCAAGCGGCAGCAACGCCCGGCTGGGTGAGAGCGATTATCTGGTAGCCGAGGCCGATGAGAGTGACGGTACCTTTCTGCGCCTGACGCCCCTGATTGCGGTGGTCAGCAATATCGATCGTGAACATCTGGACTATTATGGAAGCTTTGACCGGCTTATGGAGGCCTTTCATCAATTTATTCGGCAAGTACCTTTTTATGGCCGGGCCGTCCTCCATCACGAACATCCAAATGTAGCTGCGTTGAGGGAAGGCCTGCACAAACCGGTCACGACATACGGTTCAAGTCCTCAGGCCAATATTGCGCTTGTGCGTTGCCAGGCGCATAGCAATGGCCAGGACATCAACGCTTTGTGCTCAGACCGGGACGAGCGTCTTGATTTTTTCCTGCCCCTGCCCGGGAAACACAATGCTGAAAATGCCCTTGCCGCGGTTGCCGTCATGCGCGAACTTGATATATCCCCGGAACTGATCAAGCAGGCAATGGAAACCTACTCGGGCATCCAGAGGCGCTTTGAACGAACATATTTTGGCGATGGCGTCCTGGTTGATGATTATGCCCATCATCCCCAGGAGATTACGGCGACGCTTGAGAGCGCCAGAAGTTGTTGGCCGGACAGACGTTTAGTCGTTATTTTCCAGCCGCATCGTTACACGCGAAGCAGGGACCTGATGAAGGAGTTTTTCAATGCCTTTGATATTAGTGATCAGGTTGTTGTCCTGCCCATTTTCGCGGCCGGGGAAGAACCCATTGCCGGTGTGACATCCGAGATGATGATCGAGGGTATACGAAGTACGGGTCATCGCGCAGTCTCATTTTGCGGGAATTTCCAGGAGGCCGGGGAGATTGCCAAAGACTCCATTGCGACCGGTTGTGTCGTGCTGTTGATGGGGGCCGGTTCAATAGGGGGACTGGCGGCCCGGATTCGCCGGGAATTGAAGGAAGAGCAGCCTTGATTTCCTATCCCTGGCAGACAGCGCTCGCGGGTATGGGTGAACTTTGTAGCGATGAGCCCATGGGACGGCATACCACTCTCGGCGCCGGCGGCCTGGCCAAATGGTATTTTCGACCCTCCGGACGCAGTGAGTTGATCCGGTCGTTGCCGTTGATTCCCGATCAATTGCCGTTACTGCCTCTGGGCCGGGGCAGTAATCTTCTGGTGACTGATGCGGGATTCTCCGGCCTGGTCCTGGATCTGGGCAATCTCTCGGAGATTGTTCTGGAGAATGGGGGCATCAGGGCGATGGCCGGAGCACGCATGGCAAAGGTGGCGCGGTTTTGCGCGGAGCATGGCCTTGCCGGCCTGGAGTTCATGGCAACCGTCCCCGGAGATATTGGCGGCGGTATCGCCATGAATGCCGGGGCCTTTGGGCAGCAGATATCGGATACCCTGAATAAGGTCGAAATCGTCCGGCGGCAGGGATGGACACGGATGCTTCCGGCCGGCCAGTTGTCTATGGAGTATCGTCAATGCCTGCTGCCTGCCGGCGCTATTATTCTGGGCGGGTCTTTCACGCTTCCATCTGGAGAACCAAAGGAACTTCGCCAGCACATGCGGCACATGCGCGCGCGCCGCTCCACCAGCCAGCCGCTGGCACAGCCAAATTGCGGTTCGGTGTTCAAGAATCCTCCGGACACGCATGCGGCTGTCCTGATCGAAAAGGCAGGTCTTAAAGGCGTACGTATTGGCAACGCCAGAATTTCAGACAAACACGCAAATTTCATCGTCAATGAGGGCGGCGCCCGGAGTAGCGATATTCTGTCCCTGATCCGGAAGGCGCAAGAAACGGTTGAGGGGCTTTATGCCATCCGTCTGGAACCCGAATTGCGGATCGTCGGAGAACCCGAATGATACCATCGCACAAGGTCGGTGTTCTCATGGGCGGGTGTTCAGCCGAGCGGGAAATATCGCTTTGCTCCGGCCAGGCAGTCCTTGAGGCCCTGAAACGACATGGGGTCAATGTTATAGGTCTCGATTTGCAGGGAGACTGGCCGGGGCAGATTCGTGATGCGGGTATTCAAACCGCCTTTCTTGCCCTGCACGGGTGCCTGGGAGAAGACGGCTGCATCCAGGGTATGCTGGAAATTATGCGCATCGCCTATACAGGATCGGGCCTTCGCGCGGCGGCACTGTGCATGCATAAGTGTTTGTGTAAGGCGATTATCAAGCAGGCGGGAGTGTCCGTTCCGGCCGAAATCCCAATCGAGGCTGGCGGTCCAGGTCGCTATCCTGCCATGCTGAAACCCGTCAGCCAGGGGTCCAGCATCGGCCTGCACCTCCTCAACAGTCAGGAGGATTGGCAGGCGCTGCATCTCGTGGATTTGACGGAATGGATGGCTGAAATACCGGTTCAGGGTGTTGAGGTTGCGGTCTCCGTGCTCAATGGAAGGGCGTTGCCGCCCGTCGAGGTAGTCCCCGGTTCAGGGGTTTATGATTATAACTCAAAATATACGAAAGGAGCGACCGAGTATTATTGCCCGGCTCGCATTCCAGCCGAAATATTGCGGGTTTGCATGCAGCGGGCCGAGCAGGCAGTTACGGCCGTGGGCTGCCTGGGGGCGCCACGCGTAGACATGATTGTCGGAGATGATGGAGAGCCTCAGGTTCTTGAAATCAATACCATTCCAGGTATGACGGAGACCAGTCTGTTACCAAAGGCGGCCGCTGCATCCGGCATTCCATTTGACCGGTTATGTATGAATATTCTGGAATCCGCAAGCCTGAAATCCAGGGATGTACGGCCATGGTGAAGCGGAATCACCGTACACGTCCAGCCTTCAACTGGCGGCGGATCGGGCGACGGATCCTTGGCGTTGGCGCTCTGTCCCTGGGGGGGCTCGGTTTGGGGCTCATAGCTTATCTGGGGAATGAATTGTTCAGCATTCAGCGAATTGTTATTCCGCGGGCCAATGCAGAACTCAGGAAAGCAATTCTGGCGGAGATCAGGACTCCTCTGGATTTCATCCGTTCCCGGCCATCTCACATCCGCAATCAATTGCTTGAAGCCTTACCTGATATTGCCGAAGTTCAAATCGAGCGAAGGCTTCCACATACCCTGATTATCTCGGTCAGTAAGCGCCGGCCGATTGCCCTGTGGGCAAACGCGGGAGATATCTATCTTGTGGACGCCAAAGGTAGATCGTACCGGCGCTTGCGTCCGTCTGAAGACCTGGATCTTCCCCTGTTTCGTATGCCGGAGGCCATGCTCCCTGAAGCCAGCCGGCTGATGTTCGCGTTGGTAAAAGTGAATCGGACGCAACTTCAGCATTTAAGTGAATGCATTGGCGAAGATCATGACTGGCGACTTTACTTCGATGGCGGTCAGCGATGGTTGCTGCCGCGGGATCAGAGGGCGGGGCGTGTGATTGATCGTGTATATCATCTCTTGAACAAATCACGCTGGCGCGATGGTAGTTGGTGGGTGGATGCGCGCTACTCCAAACGCTGGTTCATTCGCCAGGCCAGGCACGGAGGAGTGATCTAATGGCAAAGCATGATCAGATCATGGTTGGACTTGATATCGGCACCAGTAAAATCGCCTGTGTTGTCGCTGAGCGTACCCCTGATGGTCATATTGACATCATCGGCATTGGTACCAATCCCTCCATGGGGTTGAGAAAAGGGGTTGTGGTCAACATCGAAAGCACCGTGGAGTCCATCCGGCTGGCCGTAGAAGAAGCCGAATTGATGACAGGCATCGATATCAAATCCGTTTTTACCGGCATCGCCGGCAGTCATATAGGCAGCATCAACAGCCACGGCGTGGTTCGAACCAAAAGCGGTGAAGTCAACGAAGATGATGTGGAGCGGGTGATCGATGCGTCGCGTGTAAAACACCATGAGGACCAGAAGGAACTTCATCTCATTCCACAGGAATATATTATTGATAACCAGGATGGCATCAGGGAACCGGTGGGTATGAACGGAGTCCGTCTTGAGGTCAAGGTTCATATTATTACCTGTGCAAACTCCTTTGCGCAGAACCTTGAAAAATGCTGCAACCGGTGCGGACTGGAAGTGGACGAGATGATCCTGGAACAGCTGGCCTCCAGTGAGGCGGTGTTGCAACAGGATGAAAAGGATATCGGGGTGGCGCTCGTAGATATCGGGGGTGGTACTACGGATATAGCCATCTTTCATGACGGAGCCATACGCCATACGGCCGTGATCCCTGTAGGCGGCGATCAGATGACCAATGATCTTGTGGTTGGGCTGCGCACCTCATTTCGGGAGGCGGAGCAGCTAAAGCGAAAATATGGCGCTTGCATGGTTTCATCCGTACCGCCGGAGGACCAGATCGAGATTCCCGGGGTTGGCGACCGGCCGCCCAGGACAATGCCGCGGCAAGTAATGGCGCAAATGCTTGAACCGCGGGTTGAGGAGGTTTTTGAACTGGTGAAAGCGGAGCTCACTCGCTCTGGCTTTAAGGAACTTTTGACGGCGGGACTCGTTCTGACCGGAGGATCGAGTCTATTGGACGGGATCGTCGAACTGGGTGAGGAAGTCCTTGATTTACCCGTTCGTATGGGCAGGCCGCAGGGCGTCCGTGGTCTCGTGGAAGTTGTGTCAAGCCCCATTTATGCAACAGCTGTAGGCCTGATTCGATATGCCCAGGAGAATCGGGGAAACAGTCAAAAAAAGAAGACGGAAAGAAATATCTTTGCCAGGGCATGGCAAAACTTACGTAGTTGGTTTGGCGACCAACCTTGATTAAGACCTCTGGAAAAGTACTTGGACGCACTTTTTCAGGGCATCCCAATATCTTAGATAGATCAGGAGGAACACAGAATGGCGACTTTATATACATTGGATGACACCGTCGGCCAATCGGCCAAGATTAAGGTGATTGGCGTAGGCGGCGGCGGCGGAAACGCAGTCAACAACATGATCGAGCAGGACCTTAGAGGCGTGGATTTTGTAGTGGCTAATACCGATTCTCAGGCCATCATGGATAGCCGGGCCTCAATAAGGATTCAGTTGGGCGCGGATATCACCAGAGGTTTGGGGGCCGGCGCCAACCCTCAGGTCGGCCGCCAGGCCGCTGAGGCCGAAAGGGAGAGGATTCGGGAAACACTTAATGATACGGACATGGTCTTTATCACTACCGGCATGGGCGGGGGGACAGGGACCGGGGCAACGCCTGTCATTGCCGAGGTGGCCCGCGAGCTTGGCTTGCTGACCGTGGCCGTTGCCACAAAGCCGTTTAATTTCGAAGGGAATCGGCGCATGAGGCAGGCAGAGGCGGGTATCGCTGAATTGCGCAAGTTTGCCGATACGTTGATTATCATTCCAAACCAGAAACTGATTGGGACTGTTGGTAAACATACCTCCATGCTTGACGCCTTCCGCAAGGCGGATGATGTCTTGTTGCAGGCGGTGCGCGGCATCTCTGAATTGATTACGCACACTGGATACATGAACGTTGATTTTGCTGATGTCAAGGCTGTAATGTCCGAGACCCGCGGTATGGCCATGATGGGTTCAGGCATGGCCAGCGGTGAGAATCGCGCCTGCGAGGCGGCGGAGAGGGCGATCTCATCACCACTTCTGGAAGATGTCGATATCCATGGCGCCTACGGCATACTGGTCAATGTTACTGGCAACGAGGACATGACTTTGGCGGAATACACCGAAGCGGTTGAGATCATACACAACATGGCGGATGAAGATGCAAACATCATCTGCGGTATGGTGTATGACCAGAATGCCGCCGATCAGATGAGGGTTACCGTTGTAGCTACCGGGCTGTGTAGTGAGTCTGCCAGGCTCTCAACACTTAAGCCGGTACAGGAATCCCTGCCTATTGAGGATGCCAGTGAACGCAGGGTTGTAAATGACCGTGGTAATGTCTTTACCCCCCCCTTCAGCGTCAATGTACCGCCTTATGATGAGGTGCGTCTGGAGGTGCCAACCTGGATCCGGAGGCAAACTGATTGAAGTCTGAGTATTTTCTGGCAGTATGCCGCGCATAGTCATTGTAAAATACGTTGCAAAACGACTGGATCAGCGCCATTCTGCAACCGACGGGTTGTATGGATTATCAGCAAAACATTGGGGAGGTTTGCATGATCCCACAAAGAACACTGGATCAGGCGATTCGATGCACCGGCATTGGGCTTCATACGGGTCAAAAAGTTGAAATCGGTCTTCGACCGGCAGCTGAGAATACCGGCATCGTATTTTATCGGACGGATATAGCTCCGGAAATCCCGATACCAGCCAGGGCAGCTTATGTTGTAGATACGCGGTTATGCACTACCTTGGGCGTGGATGAGCTTCGTATTGCAACGGTAGAACATCTACTTTCGGCAATGGCCGGCCTTGGTATTGAC
>CAZQZF010000018.1:0-16448 GCA_964597745.1 uncultured Zetaproteobacteria bacterium | reverse complement strand
AGCCAGGCGAATCAAGAACTTGCGCTATGTGTGTGCGACCAACTGCTTTTTCTAGAATTATTTTTGTGATTTCACCGCGGCTCTGAGTTGAAGGGCAACTTTGTCCCCCTTTTTTGCGGGGTATCGAAGTGCATGGCGGATTGAGTTTTTATCGTACCATTTGTTTTTAGATTCATTCATATGCTCATTAAATCCGGTTGAATACGGACCAGGTTCGATACTTTCATGTCTTCACGCGTCCAGCTAGTCTGCTGCCAACCCGTATATTGCACGAAGGCGGGCTAGTTTAATTCCCCTCGGAGGGTGCATGTCCATCAAATCAGATCAATGGATACGCCGCATGGCGACGGAGCAGGGCATGATTGAGCCGTTTGTGGATGGGCAGGTAAAATGTGCCGAAAATGGCGATGGCGTGGTCTCCTATGGTCTGTCGTCCTATGGCTACGATGTCCGCTGCGCCGATGAATTCAAGATTTTCACCAATATCAACTCGGCTGTTGTTGACCCCAAGAATTTCTGTCCGAGCTCCTTTGTCGATGTAAATGCCGATGTCTGCATCATCCCGCCCAACTCCTTTGCCCTGGCCCGCACCATTGAATACATGCGAATCCCGCGCCAAGTATTGACCATCTGTCTCGGCAAATCCACCTATGCGCGCTGCGGCATCATCGTCAACGTCACCCCGCTGGAACCGGAGTGGGAGGGATATGTGACACTGGAGTTCTCGAATACGACGCCACTCCCGGCCCGGATTTACGCCGGCGAGGGCGTCGCCCAGTTTCTGTTCTTCGAATCAGACGAGACCTGCGAGGTCTCGTACAAGGATAAGAGCGGCAAGTATCAGGGCCAAACCGGCGTTACCGTGCCACGATTATAGACCGGAGTGAAAGAGGCATGAAACTGTCCGAAATTCTTTCCAACACCGATACCCCGCTTATTTCCTGCGAATTTTTCCCACCTAAGACCGATAAAGGCGAGGAAAACCTGTGGCGCTGCCTTGATGAGCTCACCACCATTGACCCTGCCTACATCTCGGTCACCTACGGCGCTGGTGGTTCCACACAGAAACGAACCCGCCATATTGTTACGCATATTAAACAAAAGACAGGTCTGTCACCGGTTGCACACCTGACATGCGTTGGCGCTACTACCGAAGATCTGGCCGCCCTGCTTGCTGATTATCGTGAGGTAGGTATCAAAAATATCCTTGCCCTCAGGGGCGACCCGCCTGAGGGTATGAATCATTTCGAGGCCGTTGCCGGCGGCTTTGCACATGCAACCGATTTGATTGACTTCATCCATAAACAGGGGGGGTTCTCTATTGCCTGCGCCACCTATCCCGAAGGGCATCCGGAGTCTCCAGGCGGCGTAGCTGATGACATCCGCTATCTGAAACTAAAGCAGGACAACGGGGCGGATTGTGCGGTGACCCAGTATTTTTTCGATAACGCGGCATTCTTCCAATTCCGGGACGCCGCTACCGGGGCCGGGGTTGGAATCCCGATCATCCCCGGCATTATGCCCATCACTAATTTTGATCAGATCGTGCGATTCTCCGCCATGTGCGGCGCCAGCATTCCGGCCTGGCTGGAGGCAAAATTCAGCCCGATCCGGGAGGATCTGGAAGCGGTGAAAAAGCTCGGTATCGAGATCGCCGCCCAACAATGCCGGGAACTCCTGGACCAGGGCGTTCCGGGCCTCCACTTCTATACCCTGAACAAATCCCCTGCCACAATCGCTATCTGCCGGGATTTAGGCCTCTAATTTTAGCCTTAAGGCTAAAATTAATTCAACTCACAAGCAGATTGTTGACCTTGCGCACGAAACCCGCCGGGTCTTCCGGCAGAGCGCCCTCGGCCAGCACGGCCTGATCGAACAGAATGCTTGAAAAATCCTTAATCTTCTCTTTGGATCGCATCTTCGCCAGCCGTTTAACCAGCTCATGATCCGGGTTAATCTCCAGGATCGGCTTGCTGTCGGGGACTTTCTGGCCTGCCTGTTTGAGGATGCGCTCCATGTTTGAGGTCATATCAAATTGATCTGAAACCAGACAGGCCGGTGATTCAGTCAACCGATCCGTGACGCGCACCTCCTTGACTCTGTCACCCAGCGCCTCGCTGATCTTCTTCACGGCCGGCTCAATAGCCCTGGCCTTCTCCTCACGCTCTTTTTTCTCCTCGGCGTTTTCTCCAATCTTCGACAGGTCGAGCTCGCCTTTGACAATGGATTGCAGTTTTTTGCCGTCGAATTCGGTCAGGTTACTAATCAGCCATTCGTCAATACGGTCATGCAGCAACAGCACCTCGATTCCCTTCTTGCGAAACACCTCCAGGTGCGGGCTGTGTTTGGCCGCGGACAGTGATTCGGCAGTGATGTAGTAAATGTCATCCTGTCCTTCGAGCATGCGCCCGATGTAATCGGCCAGGGATACGTCCTGAGCATCCGAAGTGGTTGAGGCGAAGCGCAGCAGTTTGGCAATACGGTCACGGTTGGCGAAGTCCTCGATGACGCCTTCCTTCAGACAGTTGCCGAACTCAGCCCAGAAGTCTGCATAATCGGTATTGTCCTCACCGGCATTTTTGGCCAGATCTTCAAGAAGGCCAAGGATGCGCTTCGTGGCGCCCTTCTTCATCGCCTCCATAGCCGGGCTTTTCTGCAGGATTTCGCGCGATACATTCAGGGGTAGATCGTTGCTGTCCATAACACCGCGAACGAAGCGCAGATAACGTGGCAGCAGATCCTCGCTGGCCTCCATGATAAATACACGGCGTACGTACAGCTTGACGCCATGTTTGGCCTCAACCTGCCAGAGATCAAACGGCGCATGTCTGGGCAGATAGAGCAACAGGGTATATTCGTATTTGCCTTCCAGTCTCTGGTGCAGACGAGCCAGCGGCTCCTCGAAATCGTGCCCGATGTGTTTGTAGAAGTTATTGTATTCTTCATCTGAGAGTTCCGATTTCGGGCGCGTCCACAGAGCTGATGCCTGATTGACTGTTTCGATTTCAGCGGCCTTCTCCTCCCCGCCTTCAGCGGCAGACGATACTTCTCCCGCCATGCGAATAGGAAAGGGAATGTGATCGGCATACTTATGGATGATGGATTTTAAACGCCATCCATCGAGGAATTCATCCGCATCTTCGCGCAGGTGCAGCGTGATTTCAGTACCGCGATTCTCCATATCGACGGTTTCCACCTCATATTCGCCGTCACCGCCGGATTCCCAGCGTACGCCGTGCTCCTTTTCCAGACCGGCCCGGCGGGTGGTCAGCGTTACCCTGTCCGCCACCAGAAAAGCGGAATAGAAACCGACGCCGAACTGGCCAATCAGGTGCGCATCTTTTTCCTGATCGCCGGTGAGCCGGCTAAAAAACTCGCCGGTTCCGGATCGGGCGATGGTGCCAATGTTTTCAATGACCTCGTCCCGGCTCATGCCGATACCGTTGTCACGCACGGTAATGGTGCGCGCTGCCTTATCCACCTCGATGAAAACATGCAAATCCGAATCTCCGTCATACAGGGCATCGTCGGTAGCGGCCTCAAAACGCAACCTGTCGGCTGCATCGGAGGCATTGGAGATCAGCTCACGCAGAAAGATTTCCCTGTTGGAATACAGCGAATGGATCATCAGATCGAGCAGTTGTTTGACCTCGGTCTGGAATGAAAGGGTTTCTTTATGTGTTTCAGTCGTCATAAGTCTTTTATACTCCTTGGTTTAGTCAGCCAAATCTCCCTGTGGCGTGGAAGAATGAATGGGCAGGATATGTTTATGCGGGCTTCTCTACAGGATTTCAAGTCATTCCGGAGCAGTAAATTCAACCGGAATCGACAGACGGCTGGCTACCTCGTGATAGGTCTCGGATAGCCCGCCAAGATCACGCCGGAACACATCCTTATCCAGCTTCTTGCCGGTTCGGGCATCCCACAACCTGCATCCATCCGGCGTAATTTCATCGCCAAGCCGGATTTGGCCGCCCTCATCCCGGCCAAATTCCAGCTTAAAATCAACCAGAAGGATACCATGCATCGCCATAAGCTCTGAAAGAATCCGGTTCACTTCAAGTGTTACGGCGCGCATCCCCTGAAGATCCTCATGGCTTGCCCAGCCGAACAGCAGGGCATGCTCTTCATTAATCAGAGGATCATGCAATTCGTCGGACTTGTAAAATAGTTCAGTCAGGGGACGCTCCAGCTTCATGCCTTCCTCAAGACCAAGCCGCTTACAAATCGAACCGGCGGCAACATTCCTGATAACCACTTCAACCGGGATCATCCGCAGCCTGCGGACCAGCATCTCACAATTTGATAACCGCCGGATAAAATGGGTGCTGACGCCCGCTTCATGTAGTTTTTCGAAGATAAACGTGGAAATTGCGCAGTTAAGCAAGCCCTTACCCGCAATAATCTCATGTTTGACGCCATCGAAGGCAGTGGCATCATCCTTGAATAGCTGGATAAGTTCATCCGCTGATTCCGTTGCATACATCTGCTTTGCCTTGCCTTCATACAGCATTTTACGGCGCATGGGATTCCTCCTGCTTAACATAGCGCCGGAGCATACGCAGCTGGAAGGATGCGGGCAATACTACTTTATAGAGCCTAGTTTCTGGCTCTGGAGAAAATTTGGCTCATTTGGTATATTCCCGCTTCGCTCACATGTGATGACTTTGTAAAAAGTCATCAACGCGCCCATGGATGGGCATAAAAAGGCCGCGGAGGGCCTTTTTTTACAACTTCATCACATATAATACTGGCGTGAAGCGCTCTCATGCAAATGTAATAACAAGAGGTGGAATATGAGAACATCGGCCCAGCCGCCGGAACAGGGCCTATATAACCCGCATTATGAACACGATGCTTGTGGCGTAGGTTTTGTCGCGCATATCAAAAATCAGCCAAGCCATGAGATCATTCAGCAGGGACTGGAGATCCTACTACACCTGACACACCGGGGCGCTGTCGGCGCCGACCCCTGCGAAGGCGATGGCGCCGGCATCCTCATTCAGATCCCCGATGCGTTTTTCAGGGCCGTAACGATTGAGCATGGCATTACCCTCCCGAACAGGGGTGAATATGGTGTTGGCATGGTCTTTTTGCCTCAGAACGGGGATTACCGTACTGCCTGTCAACGGATTATCGAGCAAGCGATTGGGGATGAAGGACAACAGGTTCTGGGTTGGCGCAATGTGCCGGTCGATGCGGCCGGCGCTGGACTTCCCGAAAACGTGACCCGTCACGAGCCAGTCATCCGCCAGGTCTTCATCGCCAGGGGCGAAAACTGCGCCAGTCAGGACGCATTCGAACGTAAGTTATATGTGATTCGCCGGGTGGCTGGCAACCGTATTGCCGATCTTGGCCGTGAAGGCCCGGCTGAACCCTATATTGTATCCATGTCCAGCCGTACGATTATCTATAAGGGTATGTTCCTTTCGCACCAGTTGGGATCATACTATGATGATCTATCGGACCCCCGGCTGCACAGCGCCCTGGCCCTGGTCCATCAACGGTTCTCCACGAATACCTTCCCTGCCTGGAAACTGGCCCATCCGTTTCGCCTGATCGCACATAATGGCGAGATTAATACCCTGCGCGGCAATATCAACTGGATGAACGCCCGCCGGCAATCCATGCGCTCCGAGGTTCTTGGTGATGATTTGACCAAACTGTGGCCGGTGATGGCCGAGGGGCAGTCAGATTCCGCCTGTTTTGACAATGCGCTTGAACTGCTGGTCATGGGCGGTTATCCGCTGGCTCATGCGGCCATGCTGATGATCCCCGAGGCCTGGGCCGGTAATCCCCTGATGGATGAACAGCGCCGGGCATTTTATGAATATCATGCCGCCCTGATGGAGCCGTGGGATGGCCCGGCCTGCGTCGCCTTTACCGATGGACGTCAGATCGGCGCCACGCTTGACCGCAACGGACTGCGCCCGGCCCGATATGTAATCACCGATGATGATCTGGTCATCATGGCCTCGGAGGTCGGAGTGCTTCCCGTTCCCGAGGAAAAGATCATTATGAAATGGCGTCTGCAACCGGGAAAGATGTTCCTCATCGACCTGGAGGCGGGACGCATTATTGATGACAGAGAACTCAAAGCCGGCCTGGCTGGTGCCAGAACCTACCAAAGCTGGCTGGCTGCCAGCCAGATTAAGCTGGAGGACCTGCCGGCGGAAGTCGCCCCGCTACCACCCGACCCGGAGACTATACTCCAACGGCAACAGGTATTTGGCTACACCCAGGAGGATCTGAAATTCCTCATGGGCCCCACGGCCAGCAGCGGTCAGGAGCCTATAGGTTCCATGGGGAATGATACCCCCCTGGCAATATTTTCGGATCAGCCCAAGCCTTTGTATCATTATTTCAAACAGCTTTTTGCCCAGGTCACCAATCCGGCTATTGATCCTATCCGGGAAGAGCTGGTGATGAGTCTTATTTCCATTATTGGACCCAGACCAAACCTGCTTGACCTGCATGCAAGCGGGCCGCAGATGCGCCTGGAAGTCAATCAACCCATACTCTGCAATGAAGATCTGGAAAAAATTCGCGCCATAGCGGATCATACCGATGGCAAGTTCCGAACCATTACCCTGAGCATGTGTTTCCCGGCCGATCATGGCGCCTCGGGTCTGGAACCGGCCCTGCGGCAACTATGTCAGGCGGCGGAAGATGCCGTCCGTGAAGAGTATAACATCATCATGCTATCGGATCGCGATATCGACAAAGACCATGTCCCCATACCGGCCCTGCTGGCGACTTCCGCCGTTCATCATCATCTGATCCGCACCGGTCTGCGTACGCAGACGGGACTCGTGGTGGAAACAGGCAGCGCCCGTGAAACGCATCACTTCTGTCTGCTGGCCGGCTACGGCGCCGAGGCCATCAACCCCTATTCGGCCTTTGAAACAGTCCTTGGCATGCATCAGCAGGGCATCCTGCCAAATGATCTCAGTGCGGCTGAAGCCGTCAACCGCTATGTCAAGGGAATCAATAAAGGCATACTCAAGGTCATGTCCAAGATGGGAATCTCCACCTATCAGTCCTATTGCGGGGCCCAGATCTTCGAGGCCCTTGGTCTGGGAAGTGGATTGATCGACCGGTACTTTACCGGTACGCCTTCCCCCATCGGAGGCGCCGACATTGAGGAGATTTCTAAAGAGGTCATCCTTCGTCATCAACTAGCCTATGGCAATCATCAGTTGTACCGACACAGCCTGGATCCGGGCGGGGGATACGCCTGGCGCGTGCGCGGTGAGAGACACAACTGGACGCCGGAAACCATCGCCCTGCTTCAGCATGCAACCCGCGCCAATGACGTAAAGAAATTCACGCAATTTTCTGATCTTATTAATCGTCAGAATGAGCAGTTGATGACCCTGCGCGGCATGTTCAGAATCCAGGAATCAGATCATCCGGTTCCGATGGAAGAGGTCGAACCGGCATCTGAAATCGTCAAGCGATTCTCAACCGGCGCCATGTCCTTCGGCTCCATTTCCTATGAGGTGCACTCCGCCATCGCCATCGCCATGAACCGCCTGGGCGGCAAATCAAACACCGGGGAAGGCGGAGAAGAACCGGAGCGCTTCCAGCCCCTGCCCAATGGTGATTCCATGCGCTCGGCCATCAAACAGGTGGCCTCGGGACGATTCGGGGTGACTACGGAATACCTCGTCAATGCCGATGAAATTCAGATCAAGATCGCCCAGGGCGCAAAGCCCGGAGAGGGTGGACAACTGCCCGGCCATAAGGTCAACAAGATCATCGGCCGCGTGCGTCATTCAACACCCGGAGTGGCCCTGATTTCTCCGCCTCCGCACCATGATATCTACTCCATCGAAGACCTGGCGCAGCTGATTTTCGACCTCAAGAATACCAACCCTGAAGCGGCAATCAGCGTTAAACTGGTTTCAGAAATAGGCGTTGGCACCATTGCTGCAGGCGTAGTCAAGGCTCATGCCGATCACGTGGTGATCGCCGGTTATGACGGCGGCACGGGTGCGTCTCCGCTGACCAGCATCAAGCATGCCGGCGCCCCATGGGAACTGGGTCTGGCCGAAACCCATCAGACGCTGGTTTTAAATCGTCTCAGAGGCCGCACGCGGTTGTTGTCTGACGGCCAGATGCGAACCGGAAGGGATGTCGTCATCGCCGCCCTGCTGGGTGCGGATGAGATCGGCTTCGGCACGATCGCACTGATCGTCGAAGGCTGTATCATGATGCGTAAATGCCATCTGAATACCTGCCCGGTCGGCGTTGCAACGCAGGATCCGGAACTCAGGAAACGGTTTACCGGCAAACCCGAACATCTGGTCAATTATTTCATGTTTGTCGCCGAAGAAGTCCGCCGGTACATGGCCAGCATGGGTTTCCGGACCTTCAATGAGATGATTGGCCGCACGGACAGGTTGAATATGCAAAGGGCCATTGATCACTGGAAGGCGGACGGCGTCGATGTGAGCGCTATCCTGCACCAGCCGGAAATGCCGAAGAATGTGGCCTTGCATGCCTGTGAAAAACAGGACCATGGGATAAGTTTCGTCCTGGATCAC
The DNA here is from genome assembly GCA_964597745.1 of uncultured Zetaproteobacteria bacterium. Classification (GTDB taxonomy): domain Bacteria; phylum Pseudomonadota; class Zetaproteobacteria; order Mariprofundales; family Mariprofundaceae; genus CAYLYU01. Next base: position 7,899 of record CAZQZF010000018.1, on the reverse strand, counting down.
AGCCTGATTGAACAGGCAAGACCGGCTCTGGACAAGAAACAGCCGGTCATGATCAAAACGGCCATTCACAATACCGACCGAACCGCCGGGGCCATGCTTTCCGGTGAGCTGGCGAAGCGTTACGGATTTGCCGGCCTGCCCGAGGACACAATCGTGATCAGGGCCAGAGGTACGGCCGGCCAGAGCTTTGGCGCCTGGCTCGCCCATGGTATTTCCCTTGAGCTAGAGGGCGATGCCAATGATTACGTTGGTAAAGGGCTTTGTGGAGGACGTATTACGATTTTTCCGCCCAAGGAGTCTTCAATTATCGCCGAAGAAAATATCATCGTCGGCAATACCGTTCTTTACGGAGCCATCAGTGGTGAATGCTACTTCAGAGGGGTTGCCGGCGAACGCTTCGCGGTGCGAAACAGTGGCGCCATAGCCGTCGTCGAAGGCGTCGGCGATCATGGTTGCGAATACATGACGGGAGGTACTGTTGTTGTTCTTGGCGGCACAGGCCGAAATTTTGCCGCCGGCATGAGTGGCGGCATTGCCTATGTGCTGGATGACAACAACCATTTTGAGCAGCGCTGCAATTTGACTATGGTGGAACTGGAACCGGTCGCCTCGGAAGATGCAATTCTTGAAGAAACCGAACACATGGGCGGTGATCTTGAAACACACGGCCGAGTGGATATCAAGCATAGTCTCAATCAAAACGATGTGCGAATTCTACGCAACCTGATTGAACGGCACCGGCACTACACCGGCTCCTTACGCGCCCGGTCAATTCTGGATCACTGGTCTGAATACGCCCCCAAGTTCGTCAAGGTTATGCCGGTGGACTATCGCCGGGCGCTTATGGAAATGGAATCAGAGCGTACCGCCATCGATACTGGAAAGGAGTTTGTTAGCCGTGGGTAAGCCAACAGGATTTATGGAAATCGCTCGTGAGGAGTTCGCCCATGAGCCGGCAGCGGACCGTATTGAGCATTCCAGGGAATTTTCGATACCACTTGAAGAGCGGCAGATCAACCAGCAGGGCGCTCGTTGTATGGATTGCGGTGTTCCCTTCTGTCACAGCGGCTGTCCGGTCAACAATATTATCCCGGACTGGAACGACCTGGTTTACAGGCGCCAATGGAAAAAGGCCATCTCGGTACTGCACTCCACCAATAATTTTCCAGAGTTCACCGGCCGTCTATGCCCGGCGCCTTGCGAGGCGGCTTGCACCCTGAACATCAATGACGATCCGGTCACCATCAAGAATATTGAGCTGGCAATTGCGGAGCGAGCCTGGGCGGAAGGTTGGATTACGCCTCAGATTGCTGAACATAAGACAGGTAAGCGCATTGCCGTTGTAGGCTCTGGTCCTGCGGGCATGGCGTGCTCGCAGCAATTGGCCCGCGCCGGTCATGAAGTATCCCTGTTTGAAAAAAATGATCGTATCGGCGGCCTCATGCGTTACGGCATTCCTAATTTCAAAATAGAAAAACATATCATCGACCGCCGCATGGCCCAGATGCGGGCCGAAGGCGTGGAGTTCCATACCAACGCCCACGTCGGCGTCAATGTTCCCGCCAGCCAATTGCTGGATGAATTTGATGCCATCATCCTGACCGGGGGCTCGGAGGTTCCACGTGATCTGCCGGTGCCTGGGCGTGAATTGAAGGGTATCCATTTTGCCATGGAGTTCCTGCCCCAGCAGAACCACCGCATAGCCGGTGATCCGATTCCTGAAGAAATCAGTATTACGGCTGAAGGTAAACATGTGGTGGTTATCGGTGGCGGAGATACCGGTTCGGACTGTATTGGCACTTCCAACCGTCAGGGGGCTCTGTCAATTACTCAGCTTGAGATTCTTCCCAAACCACCGGCGCGGGAGAACAAGGAGCTGACCTGGCCCAACTGGCCGATGAAGTTGAGAACATCCACATCGCATGAAGAAGGCTGCGAACGTGACTGGTCGATTTCTACCAAGTCTTTCAGTGGTGAACATGGATGTGTCAAGACCATGCAGTGCATTCGGGTCGAATGGCAACAGGATGAAAACGGTCGCTGGCAGATGCAGGAGGTCCCTGGCGGTGAATTTGAACTCAAGGCCGAGCTGGTCCTGCTGGCTATGGGATTCGTGCACCCCCTGCATGAAGGCATGCTCAGCGAACTCGGCGTGGAACTGGATGGGCGCGGGAACGTCAAGGCGGATACCAGCCGATACCAGACATCAATACCTAAGGTCTTCACCGCTGGTGATATGCGTCGTGGCCAGTCTCTGATCGTCTGGGCTATCCACGAAGGGCGAAGCTGTGCGCGGGCCGTGGATGAATACCTCATGGGCTTCTCAGATCTCCCCTCTTAACGTGTCGCCTTTCAACTGACGGATGACAACCGGATTTTTCCAAGGAGTGAAATAATGAACAGAACCAATAGTTTCTATATTCAGGTAAGCGCGCTTCTCATTCTTCTGGGGGCGTTGGCCATTTTTCTTGAATCCAAATTGATGGCCGCATTTCTTTCCAACCCGTGGATCAACGGCTTTATTGTTTTTATCTGGTTGATCGGAGTCATCCATGCTTTGTACATGGTTTTCACTTTGCGCCGGGAATACAGATGGCTCAGTGCGTTCAATCTCCATCAAAAGCCAATGGAAGGCCCTGTTATTCTTGAATCCATTGCCACCATGCTGGACAAGAAGCAGCTTATCACTACAGACACCCGTGAAACAATTCTTGATGCCGTCTCGATTCGGCTAAATGCAGGCAATGATACCGCAAAATATCTTACCGGCCTGCTCATCTTTCTCGGACTGCTCGGCACCTTCTGGGGATTACTGGAAACTGTCCGCTCGGTGGGCGACTTGGTTGGAGGCGTTTCGTTTGATCAGAGCCAAAACATAACTGCGGCAATGCTGCATCTGAAGTCGGGCCTGACCGAGCCCCTAAGGGGCATGGGAACGGCATTTTCATCTTCCCTTTTTGGCCTTTCCTTTTCGCTGGTGCTCGGCTTTGTTTACCTGCAGGCTCAAAGGACAAAAAATACCTTTTTTTCCGTTGTAGAAGGTGTATTGAATGTGCAGACGAGCCTTTCCAGCGGCGATTCCGCGGCCATGCCCGAAAATAATGATCAGCTTGTAAAATATATCGCATTACTCCTGAACGAGAATGCCGAGTCGGTCAAAACCCTGGCTCAATCGCTGGATGAGCACAAGGGAACGGCCGACATGGATCGCATCCTGACGGAACTGACAGGAAAAGTTAGCGTATTATCTGAAACCATTGCCAATCAGGGAAAAGCAATCTTGACAATGAGCATGGAACAGCAAAAACACGCGCTTTATTTGGACGATCAAACGGGGCTTGCATTGCGCAACAGCGAGCAGATCCTGAAAAAACTGCTCGAAGAAACGGCCAATACGCGGAGAGCCCTGGACAGTGAGCTGAGGGCCATACGAAAGGGCATTATTCAAGCCTTTGGCGGTCGTTCTCTGTGAGGAATTCAAGATCGATGCTCATCGGATCCGGTGATATCTGGCCGGGATTTACCGATGCCCTTTCTGGTATCCTCCTTGTCCTCATCTTTCTTATCACCATATTTGTTGTGACCGGGCAGATGCTTTCAAATAATCTGTCCGGACGTGATGCGACGATCATGAAGCTCAACGAACAGATCAGTCAACTGGAGAGTATGCTGGGCGTTAAATCAAAGGAGACAGCCCGGTTACAAGCCGCTCTGCTCATGAATAAACAGCGGATGGAGTCACTTCAGAAGGAGCTCACTTCCCTTCGCGGCAGGGAAAAAGAGCTTGAAATGCAGAAGAACACCCTGGAAGCACAGAAGAACACCCTGGAAGCACAGAAGAACACCCTTGAAACGCAGAAGAATACCCTGGAAACACAAAAGAACACCCTGGAAACGCAGAAGAATATCCTTACCACGGAGATCGAACGCAGGACATCCGAATCAGAGGAGTTACTGCGGCGGGTCACCGCCATGAAGAATGAACTGGCGAATCTGAACCGCCTGATTGAAGAATCCAGGGTCCGGCAGGCAAGGATCGAACAGGAAAAGGCACAGTTGAAGTCACAGGCAGCGACCCTGAGCCAGCGCCTCAACCTGCTGCTGGCCGAAAGAGTTAAACTTCTCAACACATACCGCTCGGACTTTTTCGGGAAGATGCGTGAGGTTATCGGCGAAAACAATCCGGATATACGCATTATCGGCGACCGCTTCATCCTGCAATCGGAAGTCCTCTTTCCCTCCGGCACCGCTGATCTCTCCCGAAAAGGTAAACGGCAGCTGCTTCGTATCACAAAATTACTCAAGAAGCTCAGCCAACACATTCCGAAAGATATCCCATGGGTCATTCAGGTCTCGGGGCATACTGATGATGTCCCCATACGTACGGCGAATTTTCCGTCCAACTGGGAACTGTCTTCGGCACGGGCATTAAATGTGGTGCGTTTTCTTATTGACGCCGGGCGCTTTCCCCCAAGTCATCTTAGCGCCGCCGGCTATGGAAAATTTCATCCTCTGGTCAAAGGAATATCGGAAAAGGCGCGCCGTCAGAACCGGCGCATTGAGTTAAAGATCACCGCTCCATAATCTTCTCATCAATGAAACGCTGCCTGTTTGATCCAATGATCGCTATCAGGATGGCTGAGTAGACAAATGTAGACAGCAGGACGACGCCGATCACAACGGCCCTGAACATTTCCAGGTGCTCAAAACTGGCTGGAATCATTATCAACATAACGATGGAAAGTCCACCCTTGATACCGGCAAATGTCAGCACGCCCCACCAGCGGAAACTGACATTCGTCATCTTTGTCGTCTGATTGGTGATGACGGCGAATTTCGCCATCATCGCTCCCCGGATGATCGTCGTCACAAGAAACATGCCGAGTATCTCCCTGCTGTATTTCATCAGCAGATTTAGATCGACGATCTCCGCCATGGCGATGAAGAGAATGGTGTTCGCCACCACGGCGAGCAGTTGGATATCCTCCTTGCTTCTCATGTGCCTGGATCGCTCCTCTACTGTCGCCTTGATATTCCCCAATGCATGACTGAGAAAATTTGATGATAACCTGGCCTGCCTTGATTCCTGCCTTATATTCACTTCCTCGGCCTCAATCATTTCATCATCCCGCTCCAGGGAACTGCTCATCACATGATGCACGGTAATGGCGGCGACTATACAGCTCAGAATGCCGGACAGGTGTAGATGGGAATGAGTTCCGAGTAGATTGACAAGCGAATAAAAATGCTCGGCAGCCGCAAATGCCCCATAACCCGTAAGAATGATGAGAAAGAGCTCCGCAGTCCGATTTTCGGTTGTTTTGAGAAGAACAAGCCCGATAAAACCGACCACTATACCCAGAATAGCAGAACCCAGGACAACAATCAGGCTGATTTCCGAAATATACCCGAATGTGATCTTTCCCCCATCCAGTGCGAACAGACCAATAAAAACGAACACGATCAATGCCGTAGCGTCATTAAACAGGCTTTCGCCTTCGGCCAGGATCTTCAGCTTGTGTGGGATTTCGAAACCAGAAAAGATACTGACGACTGAAACGGGATCCGTTGCCAGCACCATGGCAAACAGGGTAATGATAGCGGCAGTGGAAAGATGATATTCGGCAAAAATAAGGTTGGCTGCCGGAATCGCGACCACAACGGAGATAGCAACGGCAATAACGGCCAGATAAAACAGACTCAAACCATGCTCCCTCAGGTCATGCACCTTTAATTCCATGGCATCGCTGATCAACAGGATGGGGATAAGTAGCAGCACAAGCTCGGCGAATTGTTCCGGATTGGCGATGACATGGATTCCGTTGTGAAACAATGCCTGGAAAATAAACGAAAGCCCGATAAGTCCCAGGGGAGACGGAATCTTCATCTTGTCTTCAAATTGCAGGGCAAGGTAAAGGATCACGGCAACGGCAAGAACAGTAATTATCATCTGGGTTCCTTCGGAATGGAATATTATCCTCAAAAAGCGAGCAAGATCAGGGCCATAAAATGGCGTGCATTCTCCCATAAGTACAAAACCTTGTATATCAAGAGGCTCCTCACTATTCTGCAGTCAGAGTATTTTGCCATTGATTAGGAGAGGTTAGAGATGTCGAAGACAATTTATGTTGGAAACTTGCCATTTGGCGCAACCGAGGAAGAGACTCGCGAACTGGAGCATGGCGAGGTTAATTCCGTTAAACTGATAAGCGATCGCGATACCGGCAGGCCACGTGGTTTTGGTTTTGTTGAAATGGAAGATGGAGACGCCGATACCGCTATAGAGGCCCTTAGCTTGGCGGACGGAAACTAAGGATCAATGAGGCTCGGGAACGGACCGATAGGAAACCCCGCCGATCCTGGTAGGGTAAACCCATAGCTGCTCAATCTCCCTAAGTCATGAACAAACGGTTGAATACAGGCAACGAGGCGGGGCCAGATGGATTAAAGCCTGTCACCGTCACTGAGCTCACAGCCCGGATCAGACAGATACTGGAACGAAAATTTTCCGGCATCCAGGTGCTGGGCGAAGTATCCAGACTAACCCGGCATGCCTCCGGTCATCTGTATTTTACTATTAAGGACGCAAATGCCGCCTTATCGGCGGTTATCTGGCGTTCAACCCGCGCCCGTCTGACGCTGGTGCCGGAAGAGGGCAAACAGTTCATTTTTTCCGGGTACATCAGTGTTTATGAGCCGAGGGGAACCTACCAGCTCATCGTCACCGCAGTTCGGGCGGCAGGCGAAGGCGCCCTTGCCGCCGAGTTCGAGCGCAGGAAAGCCCTGTTTGCCGGGCGAGGCTGGTTCAGCGTCGATCGAAAACGTCCTCTGCCCGCCTATCCCCGGCTCGTCGGTATTGTCACTTCACCAACGGCCGCGGCCCTGGAGGATGTCAGGAAAGTGCTGGCCACCCGGCCCGGCTGGCTGCAACTCGTGCTTTCGCCATGTCTGGTGCAGGGAATACAGGCTGCCGCCGACATCGTCCGGGCAATAGAACGCTGTAAAGCCCTTCCCCGGCGGCACAGACCCGATGTCCTGCTCCTGGTCAGGGGCGGCGGCAGCATGGAAGACCTCTGGTGTTTTAATGAGGAAGCTGTTGTCGAGGCCATTATCAACAGCAGTATCCCTGTTATCTGCGGCATAGGCCATGAAATCGACACCACACTCGCTGACCTGGCGGCCGACGTCCGGGCGGCCACGCCATCCAACGCGGCCGAGCTTGTCTGCCCGGACCGGGAAACCCTGAAACGCGGCCTGCCAAGGCTCGGAGTCCTGCACACCCTCGTGAAAGGCAGGATTGCGTATGCCGGGAAACAGCTTGCCGAACACAGGCAATCCATGAACCACGTCTGGGGCCTGATACTCAGTCAGAGGCATATGGCTGTGGAGCGGGCGGGCTCACAGGGAACGGCGGCATTCCACCAATCGATGACCGCACACCAGCGAACGCTGCGCTCCCTGAACCAGCGACTGGCCAGGCAACAACCCCGGGCACGGATGACCCAACGCCGAAAGCGTCTGGCCGTTATCCATCAACACCTGTTTGACGCCGCCTTTCGGTATCGGGATCACCTGGCCTCAAGAGCGGGCAGGCTGACAGCGAGCCTTAATGCCCTGAGCCCATATCATGTCCTGTCCAGGGGGTATGCGCTGATCACCGGTCCGCGGGAACAGATCATCAGCTCGGCAAACCAACTGCGGGTGGATGAGCAGGCGTATTTACGATTTTGCGACGGCAAGGCCGAGGCAAGGATTCTGTCGGTGACACAAACCCGGATGCAAGAGGATCAATGAACAAAATCCTCTTATTCTTCCTGGGGCTGTTGCTGGCCGTTTATCCATGGTTCGCTCATGCCCAAACCTGGCAAGTCAGGCAGGGGGACGTCTTGAGCGCCGATA
>CAZQZF010000017.1:0-16711 GCA_964597745.1 uncultured Zetaproteobacteria bacterium | reverse complement strand
GACGATTTGATGAGGAGCTGGATGAACTTGCTTCCCTGATCAATTCCATGTTCAAGATTGTTCGCAAGAACATCAAACAGGCGGTAAAGGCCTTGTTCGATGGAAATCTGGAACTGGCCAGCAAGGTCATCAAGCATGATGAAGTGGCGAATGCACTGGAGGTCCAGGCTGATGAAACAGCGCGTAACCTGATCATCAGGCATCAACCAACGGCCTCCGATCTGCGATTTGTGTTCGCGGCCACCAAAATCGTGACTGATCTTGAACGTATGAGTGATCTTGCCGTGGGTATTTCACGGATTGTAATCGACATGAAGGGCGTCCTGCCGCTCAAAAACGCCTCCATTCCCGTGATACAGGAATTGCTTCTCAATCAGTTGAAAAGTGTTCGGCTGGCATATAAGAATAGTGATGTTCATGAAGCGCAACGGGTCATTGAATCTGATCAGCTAATCAATGACGAATTTTCCAACAGCCAGCGCGTGTTGCTCACTTATATGGCGGAAAATCAATCTGAAATTTCCAACTGCATGGCCTTGACCAATATCGCCAAATCCCTTGAAAGGATTGGCGATCATGCCACAAATATCGCCGAAATGGTTATTTACATGACCATTGGACATGAGGTGCGTCACATCGACCCGAGCGAGTTAAAGGAGTTTCTGGACACAGAAGAAGATGATGATGCCTGACAAGTCGCTTGCGGCCGCGATTGATATTGGCTCCAACGCCATCCGCCTGCGTATCAGTGGACTGGATGCGGATGGCAGGCTCAAACTCGTCCATTATCACCGCGAACCGGTTCGCCTTGGCCATGACGCTTTTACGCTGGGTTTGCTCACGGATGAGACCATGGACAGGGCCGCCCAGGCATTTCAGACCTTTCGCGCCATGATTGACCGGTATCCGATTCGCGTCATCCGCGCCGCGGGAACCAGTGCACTGCGCAATTCCAGCAATGCTCCGCAATTCATTGAGAAGATTCGAAAGAAAACGGATATCAATATCGAGGTTATTTCAGGCGAGGAAGAGGCTCGCCTGATTCATACTGCGATCAGAAGCAGCGTTCCTGACCTGGACAGGATGTCAGCGCTTCTGATTGATATTGGCGGTGGCAGCGTGGAAGTTACACTCTCTGATCATGGCGATATTGTTGCCCTGGAAAGTTTCAGAATGGGCACGGTCCGCCTGCTTGAACTGTTCCGGAACGCCTCCAGTGAAAGGGCTTTTTCCGGTCTTCTTGATGAATACGCAGATGCCTTGCAACAGAAGGTCAGGGAGGAAATTTCCGGTACAAGAATTGACCGCTGCGTAGGTACGGGAGGAAATATTGAATGCCTGGGCGAACTTGGCGTCAAGCTCCTGGGCAATTCATCCGCCAGGATATTGAGTTACAAGGACCTCAGGAAATTATGCAAAAAACTACTCGGCCTGTCTTGTGCTGAACGTATGGGACAATTACATCTCCGTCCGGATCGAGCTGATGTCATCATCCCCGCCAGTCTGGTATTGAAATCAATCATGAAACTGGGCCGGCCCGCCAAACTTACCATCCCCGATACCGGGCTGGCTGATGGCGTACTGATTGACCTTCTTAGCGAACACAAGACCGACTCCAACGCACTTGAGCGCCAGGCCCTTGCCTGGGCCGGCGCCATGGCAAGGAAATTCCACGCCGATCTGAAACACGCAGAGCGCGTCCGCTTTCTCGCCAGCCAGATTTTCAGTCAGGGTATGAAATTGCATAAATTAAGAAAACGGGATGGCCTTTTGCTTCAAATCGCGGCGCTGACCCATGAAATAGGCATGGCGATCCGCCCTGCCGGACATCACAAGCATGCGCATTATCTGATCAAGGCCTCCCCCATGATTGAACTTTCCACCGAGGAAAAAGAACTGGTCGCCATCATAGTTCGATATCAGCGCAAACGTTTCCCGGACAGGGATCACGAACCGTTCAGACTTCTTTCGAAATCCTCCCAGGAGCGCGCCATTCCATTGATTGCCATTCTGCGATTGGCCATCGCTCTAGACAAGGAACGTAAGGGCAACATCACCGCCCTCAGACTCTTGCCTTGTAAAAAGGGCTTGCAACTGAGCGCGGAAGGTAAAGGTGATTTACTTCTTGAGGCCTGGGCGGCCCGGAAACAGGCGGTATGGTTTGAACGTGTTTTCGACACTCCCTTGCGGATCAATATCGGGAATTAATCATACCTTGGCCGGGCATAAGCCGGGGTAGTTACGATCGGCGCAGTGCTCTCAACAGTCCCTCAGCCTTGTGTCCGGTCTCATTGAGTTCGAATTCGGGATCGGAATCGGCGACGATGCCAGCGCCCGCCGCCCAGTTCAAACGATTACGGCATAACCAAAAGGTCCGGATCAGGATGTTCATATCAGCGCTCCCATCCCAGTTTATGTATCCCACTCCACCCGTATAGGGCCCGCGGGCCCGGCTCTCCAACTCATGGATGACCTGCATGCATCGCACCTTCGGACAGCCGGTAATGGTACCTCCGGGAAACATGGCCCTGAACACATCCACTACATCCATGCCTGCCGCCAGCCTGCCGCGAACATTGGAGACGATGTGCTGAACAGTGGCGTAGCGCTCGATGAGCATGCTTTCGTTCACCTCGACCGTACCCGGCCGGCAGACGCGGCCCAGGTCGTTGCGCTCCAGGTCGACCAGCATGATGTGCTCAGCCCGTTCCTTTTCCGACAGCAGCAGTTCCGACCCAAGCTCTGCGTCACGCCCGCCCTCACCGCGCTGCCTTGTACCGGCAAGGGGTCGAGTTTCCACACAACCGGCGGCATCCATACGAAACAGGCGCTCAGGCGAGGCTGAAATGATCTGCAACCGTTCATCTTCCGTCCGGACATCGACATAGGCGGAAAACGGGGCGGGATTGACCCGCCGCAGACGGGCATAGAGCGGCAGTCCCATCTCCTCATCGGCCCCGGCGCTCCAGAAACGGGCGATATTGGCTTGAAAGATATCGCCGGCCCGGATGTATTCCTTGGCCTTTATTACGGCCTGCCTGTAGGCGTCCGGCCCGGCCGGATTAATTTGACTCAATGAGAATTTATTGATTCTTTGTTGCGATCCGAGACCTTGCTGAAACAAGGATTCAATCTGATCCAGTTTTGTCTTGGCTGAATCCAACCTGGTAAGGGCGCTGAGATGAATCTCCCCCCGATCAGGGAGGTATCTACAACTCCACTCAGGGAAATGCAGCCATATCAGGGGACCATCCGGACTGGACCTTGGTTTCGGAAGATCCTCTATCAGGCCGCCTGCCTCATAGGCGGTATAGACAAGGCAGCGGATGGCGCCGGGCTCGGAAATATTGACAGCAGGCCGAATCATTTCCTTCCATCGGGAGAAAAAGCTGACGGCCGCCTCTGGAGAATCAAGTACTTCAGCCCCGATATGAATGCTGTGCCCAGCCCGGGATACAAGGATATCCCTGCCGCCACCACGCGTGTCTTCGATCAGGGCCGAAAAGCTGTCCGGAGATTCCGCCAACAGTTCAAAGGCGCCAGGCCGCTTACTGTCCCAGGTCAGAACCCTCGTATAAAGCGTTCGGCTTTCATCGCTCTCCAACCTTAAGCCGTGAATCCTAACACCATGAACCTTTGAACCTTGAACCCGAAATTACATATATTTCTTGATAACAAGCGATGCGTTAGTACCGCCAAATCCGAACGAGTTGGAGATGGCGACCTTGATATTCGCTCGGCGCGCCTCGTGGGGCACATAATCCAGATCACATTCGGGATCGGGATCATCCAGATTGATGGTTGGCGGCACGATTCCATGATGCAGCGCCAGCACGGTCAGGGCGGCCTCAAGTCCGCCAGCGGCACCAAGCAGATGTCCCGTCATGGATTTAGTGGATGACATCATTAAATCATGGGCATGATCTCCAAACAGGGTCTTGACCGCCAACGTTTCCGAAATATCACCTGCCTGAGTGGAGGTGCCGTGAGCATTGATATAATCCACCTCATCCGGGTGAATACCGGCGGAGGTCAGAGCGGCTCGCATGCAGCGTACCGCCCCTTCACCGCCGGGAGAAGGCGCCGTAATATGATGGGCGTCACCGGACATGCCGTAGCCCGCAATTTCGGCCAGAATGGTTGCCCCCCTGGCCTCAGCGCTCTGCAGAGACTCCAGAACCAGAACACCAGCCCCCTCGCCCATAATGAATCCATCGCGTCCCCTGTCCCATGGTCTGGAGGCGCGTTCCGGCTCATTATTGTGAGTGGACAGCGCCCGAGCGGCGCAAAATCCGCCAACGCCCATCTCACAGACACAGGCCTCCGAACCACCGGCGATCATGGCCTCCGCGTCGCCGCGAAAAATCATTTCAAACGCATCACCAATGGCATGGGAACCTGTTGAGCAGGCCGTAACAGTGGCAGAGTTGGGGCCTTTGGCGCCGGTTAGCATGGACACCCATCCCGAAATCATATTGATGAGGGTCATGGGAACAAAAAATGGCGAAATTTTACGAACTCCACCCTGCTCATAGACGCGCAGCGTCCGTTCAATGGATGGCAGACCACCGATTCCCGAACCAATAATGACACCCACGCGTTCGGCATTGGCCGCACTGATTTTCAGCCCGGAGTTTTCAACCGCCAGCAGGGCGGCCGCAACGCCATACTGGATAAACGTATCCATCTTGCGGGCATCCTTACGGTTAATGAAAGCCTGAACATCAAAATCGGGAACTTCGCCCGCGATTGTGCAGGGCATTTTCGCGGCTTCCGCATCAAACCTGCTGATACGGCGAACCCCGGACCGCCCGGAAAGGACGCCTTCCCAGGTAATTTCAGTCCCGGTGCCGAGTGGAGTGACCAACCCGGCACCGGTGACAACGACGGTTTTTGGCAAGGCTATTCGGATTTGGCTGCTATATAATCAATGGCATTCTGAACAGTCTGAATTTTCTCGGCATCCTCATCCGGAATTTCAACCCCGAATTCTTCTTCAAAAGCCATAACCAATTCCACTGTATCCAGTGAATCGGCGCCAAGATCGTCAACAAACGAAGAGTCGGCATTGATTTCGCTCTCATCAACATTGAGCTGATCGGCAACGATCTTGATTACTTTGGCTTCAATTTCAGCTGACATATGTCCTCCCGAAAGTAAGATTTCAGGCTTTTATCATAGCCTGAGGACGGGCACAAGTAGTTTTGCCCAGAGAGACCTCGAAAAAATTTTAAACTTCCATGCGACATCGAGATATGCCGCCGGAATAAAACAGATAACCATTTGATTTTACAAGAGAAGGTTGATCTCTTTTTACCTCTTTGGCCCGAAAAACCGTATACGTCTTTTCAGACCTTCCCGGAATCAGGATTTAAGCTACATATACATGCCGCCATTGACATGCAGCACTTGCCCGGTGATATAGCCGGCCTCATCGCTGGCTAAAAAAACTACGGCCGCGGCAATATCTTCGGGCGAACCCAGGCGGCCAAGCGGCGCCTGTTCAACAAGGCGTTGTATCACATCAATATCAAGCTCAGCCGTCATATCCGTGCTGATAAATCCCGGCGCCACGGCATTGACTGTAATACCGCGGGAACCCACCTCGCGGGCCAGAGACCTGGTCAACGCATCCACAGCGCCCTTGCTGGCGCAATAATTCACCTGACCAGGATTGCCCATGGATGCGACAACCGACGAAATGTTGATAATACGCCCGAATCTGGCTCGCATCATAAACCTCAAGGCGGCCCGGCTGGTATAAAAAACGGAGTTCAAATTCGTATCAAGCACCTGTTGCCACTCTTCATCCTTCATGCGAAGAGCCAGATTATCCCGTGCAATACCCGCGTTGTTGACCATGATATCCAGTCTACCCAGAGTCTTTGCCGACTGCTGAACCCAGCCCTGCACGGAATCCCTGTCTGAGACATCGACGGCGCTTGCTAGGATCCGGCCTCCATGCTGTTTCAGGCGTTCCGCGGCGCCGGCTACCGTCTTCTGCCGAGTGGCGCAGATTGCCAGATCGTATCCCTTCAGAGCAAATCTCTCGGCAATGGAAAAACCGATTCCCCGGCTGGCGCCTGTAACCAGCGCTACGCGTCGTTCACTCATGGTTCCACTCCTGTCCCTGCCTCTTATCCGTAAAAATCTTTTTTATCCGCGTTAATCAGCGTCAAAATCTTCTTTATGTGGCTCAATCTTATTCCGACTGAACCAGAGAGATCAGGGCCTTTTGCATGGTCTCAGGCGTCTCTGCGGTATAAACCTTCAAATCGCGTGCGATCCGGCGAACCAATCCTGAAAGGACCTTGCCCGGACCTATTTCCACTGCTTGACGCACGCCTTCATTATATAAATTCGTGATAGTTTGCGTCCATAAAACCGGTCGTACAAGCTGCGCCTCCAGGGCTTGCCTGATTTCCCTGACTGTTTTCACGGGCTTGGCCGAGGCATTACTCCAGACGGGACGATTGGCTTCCGACAATTTTATTTCTCTGAGCCTTGCCTTCATCGCCTCTGCCGCCGGCCGCATGAGCGGCGTGTGCGAGGGAACGCTGACGGCAAGGGAGAGGGCACGCTTCGCCCCCGTCTCCTTCGCCAGGAGCATCGCCTTCTCTACAGCTCCGGCATAACCCGCGACCACGACCTGACCCGGGCAGTTGTAGTTGGCCGGCCAGACCTTCAAGGACGCTTCCGAGGCATGGGCGCAGACCTTCCCGACCTGTTCATCAGTCAGGCCCAGGATGGCCGCCATCCCTCCCTCGCCATGGGCAACGGCCCTGCTCATGGCCCGGCCCCGAAAGGCCACAAGCTGAACTGCATCCGAAAACCCCAGCGCACCGGCAGCGACCAGGGCGGAATATTCGCCCAAGCTATGTCCGGCAACATGACCGGCATCCGCACCGTTCCTGCTTTTCCACAGACGCCAGAGCGCAACCGAAGCGGTCAAAATCGCGGGCTGGGTAAATTCGGTCCGGTCAAGCCTTGCTTCGGCACTGTCCAGAACCAGTTCCTGCATATCATAACCAAGGCAATCGGATGCCTCGGTAAAGGTATCGACGACAACCGATGATTCCCGCAGGTGCCCGGCAAGCATGCCTGCCGACTGGGAACCCTGTCCGGGGAAAAGGAAAACAAGCCCCGGATTCAGCATAATATCTAGTATTTTCCCCAAAACAGAAGGTTTGCGCCCCAGACGAAACCTGCCCCGAATGCCTCCAGCAGCAGAAGTTGCCCGTCCTTAAGCTTTCCCTCCTGATACAGCTGATTGAGAGCCAGAGGGACGCTGGCAGCCGAGGTGTTGGCATGGCGGTCTACAGTCAGGGCCACTCGATCCATGTCCATATTCAGCTTCCGGGCAGTCGCCTGAATAATCCGGATATTGGCCTGATGCGGAACCAGCCAGTCCACATCGTCATGACCAAACCTGTATTTTTCAAGAATTTCATCCACTATCCCGCCAAGCTGTTTGACGGCTGTGCGAAACACTTCGTTACCCTGCATCTCCACGGCCGCGGTTCCCGCCGAATCAACATATAGTTCGGGCTTGTCTTCATAAGGGCTGGCCAGCGTGGCGGGACTGGATGCCATCAGCAGCGGACGATAGGAACCATCGGCGTGCAATACCGACCCGACTATTCCGCCCGTCCCTTCCCCTGCTTCCAGGACAACGGCCCCCGCTCCGTCGCCAAAAAGAATACATGTGCCCCGATCCTGCCAGTCAACGATGCGGGACATACTGTCCGCCGCGATGAATAGAACGCGATGGAACATTCCAGCCGCCATCATGGCATGAATCTGCGCCAACCCGTATACAAAACCGGCGCACACGGCCTGAATATCCCAGGCTGGAAAGTTCTTGCCTCCAAGCTTCTGCTGGACAATGCTGGCCGTGGATGGAAAAATCAGATCGGGCGTTGTTGTTGCCACTACAATGGCATCTATATCATGGATGGTTATACCGGCATCAACAAGCGCTGCCTGACCGGCCTCCCTGCCCAGATCCGACGTATGTTG
The DNA here is from genome assembly GCA_964597745.1 of uncultured Zetaproteobacteria bacterium. Classification (GTDB taxonomy): domain Bacteria; phylum Pseudomonadota; class Zetaproteobacteria; order Mariprofundales; family Mariprofundaceae; genus CAYLYU01. The sequence continues at coordinate 8,692 of CAZQZF010000017.1, read as the reverse complement.
TCTCTTGTCAATGATATGCCGTTGCCGGATACCCGTGCGCTCAACAATCCATGTGTCCGTGGTATCCAGCATGGATTCAAGTTCATGATTGGTCAGAACACGTTCGGGAAGATATCCGCCGACCCCGATAATGCGCACGCAACAACCTGTAATCATTGTAAAATTTCACATATTTTTGAACGTACATCGGCATTCACTTCCCTGCTGGCAATCTCGATCGCGTGGGTAAAGCCCTTGCTGTCCGCGGCGCCATGGCTCTTGACGACAACTCCATTCAGACCCAGGAACGGGGCACCGTTATACTCACTTGGGTGGACGCTGGCCATGAATCGTTTCATGGCGCCCTTGGCAAACAGCGTGCCGGCCTTGGCCGCGACATCCGAATTCAGGGCCTCCTTCAGTTGGTGGAGGATAAAGCCCGCCACCCCCTCCATCGTCTTCAGGGCCACATTCCCGACAAAACCGTCACAAACGACGACATCCACACTGTTGCTGAATATGGCTGTACCCTCGACATTACCAATAAATTTGAGATCTGATTCCGCCAGTTCCGAAGCGGCAACCTTGATCACATCCGTTCCCTTGATCGCTTCCTCGCCGATGTTGAGAAGCCCGACCCGCGGGCTTTGAATACCCTCGACATACTGCATGTAACATGAGCCCATCACCGCGAACTGGATCAAATGGTCTGAATTACAGCCGACATTGGCACCGGCATCCAAAAGCAGGGTTCGCCCATCAACATTAGGAATCATGGAGGCAATAACCGGTCGATCAATACCCGGTAATGTCTTCAGGATGATCTTGGAAATGGCCATTAATGCGCCCGTGTTTCCAGCGCTGACAAAGGCATCCCACAAACCATCCCTGACCGCACGCAGCCCTACATGCATGGATGAGTCTTTTTTGCCGCGAACCACTGTTGCCGGGGCCTCGCACATGCCGATAACCTCGGTTGCAGGCACAATCTCAACCCGAGTCTCGATACCGCTGGCCTTGATCATGGGAACAAGCACCTCGGGCCGGCCCGAAACGCCAATCGTTATATTGTGATCGGGACGATTGATAAGGGCAGCCAGGGCATCAATTACTACCCCCGGTGCATGGTCACCGCCATGTCCGTCAACAAGGATTCGTGCTGACCTCTTTAACTGGTTCAGGCTAGTCTCCGCTTTGTTCAATGACCTCGCGGCCTTTATAATAACCGCAATGGGGGCAGATATGATGCGGACGCATCATATCACCGCAATTCGGGCACTGGCTCGTTGCCGAATTCGTCAGGGAATTGTGCGAACGCCGCATCTTACGTTTCGAAACACTCGTTTTTCTCTTTGGGACCGCCATGATTTATTTCTCCTATCAATTCTCGCGCATCAAACACTTCATTGTTCTTATGTAACTTATACCTTTCCCGGCATGGCAAAGGAATATCTTATTTTATACAGCTTGCAGCAACAGTTCCCATCGTACAAGGCATCCTCCGCTGCCACCTTCACCGGATGGAGGCGGCATTATGAGAAAACAATACTCCCGGTCAAGGCGAAGGGGGGCATGGATGCCCCCCGAATCACAAAAAGGCAGGATAGCCGTTTGGACGTGCAAAGCACGCCCGCAGGGTGAGGGGCATGGATGCCCCGAATCACAAAAAGGCAGGACAGCCGTTTGGACGTGCTTTAGCACGCCCGAAAGGTGAGGGGCACGGATGCCCCGAATCAATCATCAGGGCGATTCACGAATAGCCCAGGTTGGACTGCGCCTGTGTCGCTGATAACTAAATTCCGTCCTGCATTTTTAGCCTGATACAGAAAAGTGTCGGCTTCGTTCAGAAGCTTGTCCGCCCAGGAGCTTATCGAACGCGTATAGGAATGAGACCCGCTCTTTGCCGTCCCCTTCCAGCTTCGGATGCCTGCTGAATTTGTATCGATCTGGCCCGAATACCCGGCAGCGCCCCCTGAAAAGCTAACCTCGATGTTCCCCTTGCCGGAAACATGAATACCTTCATCGTTTACCTTGCCAAGCCACTTGCGGCCTGCAATCACTGCCTGTTCAACCGTTGTCTGTGGGAGCAGCACAAGAAACTCATCACCGCCAAATCGGCCTGCGACATCCGCACTCCGCATCTGACTGCGCAGGCATGATGCAAAGGCCTTCAACACCTGATCACCGACAGTATGACCATAGCGATCATTAATATTCTTGAAGTAGTCTACATCCATCATGATAACAGCATAGGGAGAGCCATAGCGTAGCGCCTGCGCCATACCGTTATGAAATTGCTCCATCAGATAGCGTCGATTGTACAGATCAGTAAGATAATCATGGCTGGCTTCATAGCGCTGCTGCTCCTGGGAGCGTTTTAGTCTCGAAACAATGCGAAAGACCAACCGTTGGTCGTGCCTGAGACGGGTTAGCATCCGCCACATAAGTTTTGCCTCAGTGCCGCTCACGATGACAACATCGTAGAGAGTTGATGCCAGCATGATGTCTACCTCCGGGTCGCAGGTCAGATTCATCACCAGGCTGGGATTCGTGGAGCGACAGGCATCCCCGACATTGGAAAAGACCGGAATTCCCGCCTCTCTGGCTATCTCCAATCCCGGCGCATCCGGATCCCGGTCCACCACGCCAACGATCTTCGCCAGTTCATCGCTAAGGAGCAGGTCAACCATTGTCGAACCACCACGGTTGGCGCCCAGGATCAGCACCTGATGCTCTTCATCGAGCAAATGAATACGCATGGCTACCCTCCTTTAAAGTCTTTAACTCATTGGAAAAGACGCTACCACGGACAGGAAAACATTCCAGTTTCCAGGAACTGCAATAGCAGGCAAGATCAAAGCCGGGCCCTTACAATCTCCGCAATTTCGTCTTCAGTAAGAACGATGGGATTTGTCCGCATACTTGAGCCACGACTGTTTGCGACAATCAACGGCACATCCTCCTCACTGATCCCGTAATCCGAAAGCCGTTGCAAATCAAGCTTCTCTATCCATTCGACAAGGGTCTCCAGCAACCGGCGCCGGGCTGCGTCTTCATCCAGGCCATTATCATGGACCAGCCATCTTCCCACATCCGCATACCGGACAAGAGCCGGATTTCCGGGCTCACGGTCTTGCATGGCCTTGATGTTTACGCGTGTTGCCTCAGCCACCAGCGTACCGCAAACGACCCCGTGCGGGACGGGGAAAAAGGCCCCGATAGGGGAAGCCAGGCCATGAACGGACCCAAGACCGGCATTGACCAGGGTCAAACCGGATATAAAGGCGGCATAGGACATGCCTGTTCTGGCCTTAATATCGGTGTCTCCCTGTTCAAAGGCCGGTATCAGGCTTTCACAAACCCTTCGAATGCCGCTTTCCGCCAGGACATCGGTCATCGGGCTGGCATGAATGGAGACGTAAGATTCGAGCAATTGAGTGAATGCATCCATACCACAGGCCGCGGTCACGCTCTCCGGACAACTCAGATTTAGCTCAGGATCGACAATAATTACCCTGGCAACCAATTGTTCGTGCCGAAAGGATTTTTTGAACCCCCCCTGACCAGGTACGGAAAGCACGGCATTTTTACTTGTTTCTCCACCGGTCCCGGCAGTGGTGGGCACGGCCACAAAAGGAACCGACGGGCCATGGTATTTCAGATCCTTTCCAACGCCCTCGAGAAAGTCCATGGCGGAATGCCCCGTGCTCAGCAGCCCGGCGATGGCCTTGCCGGCATCAATCGCGCTTCCACCTCCAATGGCAAGCACCACATCGATCTGTTCAGGCCGGAATTCCATCACTGCGTCATCAACCAGGCTTGGTGAAGGCTCGCCCTGCACACGCAAGCGCATCACTCTCAGAACTTTTTCCATAGAACCTAGCAAATTCCGGCACATGGAAGATTCGTCGAAAGAGCGGCCGCCTGTAACAAGCAACACACGCTGACCGTATTGCTGCATGATTTCGGGAATAAGCGATCGCTTACCCGCACCAAAATAGATATGAGGACTTGATACGAATTCAAAATTCATTCTTTTTATATTAACCCCTTTTAGACGGCGCTACGACCCGCATGCACATCAGATAGTCAGAGTTCAGCCGATCCGGCAGATATGTTTTCGTTCCGGCCCGGTGGAGAGCATCGTCACCGGACAGTTGCAGACCTCTTCAATGCGTTTAACCAGGGCCCGGGCATTGACAGGCAGTTCAGCCATCGATGTTCGGCCAAATGTTGATTCATTCCACCCCGGCAGGGTTTCATAAACAGGCACGCAACTCTCCAGTTCCCCGCAACAGGCAGGAATGGAGTCAAGCCGTTTACCATTGAGCTCATAGGCCACGCACAGCTTGACCTCCGGCAAACCGTCCAGCACATCGAGCTTGGTGATCGCTATATCCGTTACGCCATTGATACGCACGGCATAGCTGACCACGACAGCATCAAACCAGCCCGTGCGTCGCGGGCGGCCAGTTGTTGAACCAAATTCCTGACCCCTTTCCGCTATATGTCTGCCCGCCTCATCATTCATCCCTGCATCATTGTAGAGTTCGGTCGGAAACGGCCCGGCGCCAACCCGGGTGGTGTATGCCTTGGCAATACCCAGCACCCTGTCCACTTGGCCGGGACCCACGCCCAGCCCGGCAAGGGCCGCGCCGGCCACGGTGTTCGATGAGGTCACAAAGGGATAGGTGCCGTGATCAACGTCGAGCATTGAACCCTGAGCGCCCTCATACAGAATGCTGGCCCCGGCCATTATTTTATTCCGCAGAAAGATCGATACATCCGTTGCCAGGGGTAACAGGCGTTCGCGGGCCAGATCAAGTGCCCTGTCCACCTCCGACCGGTTTACCGGCTTACTCTTTAGATATTCACGCAGTATAAAATTTACATAATGTAGATTATCGTCAATTCGCGCATCAAGATCATTGGCGGTCAGATCCACCAGACGAATGCCGCGGCGCGCTGTTTTGTCTTCATAACAGGGACCGATACCGCGGCCTGTCGTACCAATCCTGGCTTCGCCCTTGGCAATTTCACGCGCCGCATCCAGCGCCCTGTGGTAGGGCAGAATCAACTGACAGCGCTCAGAGATGCGTAGACGTTCATGTACGGGAATGCCTGCGCCCAGCAACATATCTATCTCTTCAACCAGGTGAAAAGGATCCACAACCGTTCCGTTGCCAATCAGACTGAAAGTACGGTCATGCAAAATACCTGATGGAATATGATTTAACACGGTCTTCCGGTTATCAATAACCAGCGTGTGTCCTGCATTCGGACCGCCCTGGAAACGCGCCACGACATCCATTTCCGGCGCCAGAAGGTCGACAATCTTGCCCTTGCCTTCATCTCCCCACTGAATACCAATCGCAACAATCCGGGCCATGTTACGAATCCAGGGGCATGGCGCTGGCATCCAGCCATGCCCAGAGATCACACGAAAAGCCGGTTGCCGGCATATCGCGACCGTGCTGTCTCATCAGTCGATCGTAACGCCCGCCGTGCAACAGGGCCTGCGAGGCCCCCTTGGAAAAGGCCGAAAACACGATGCCGCTATGGTAGAAAAAGCGCGGCATCACGGCCACATCAAGCTGGACGTCAACCTCCCCTTTCAAACGCCGGCCTACTTGTTCAACAAGCCCAAGCAACTGGCTGGAGGCCTCCCTGAAATCATCGGGTAAATCCAAATGGTTTTTACCCAGCCAGCGCCTGTTTGCCAGACCTGAAGCGATATCCATCAAGGCCAGTTTATGGGCATTCGGCAAAGAGACGCTGGAAAGCATATTACGCATGTCATCCGGCGAACGGCGGCGTAGAATTCCAGCCCATTCATCAATCGAAAAACCGGAATCCGCTGTCAGGGACTGAATCAGGCCCGTATGTCCAACCTCCAGCACCGGTGCTCTAAACCCGGCCGCCTGCAGGCAGAGAGCCGCCAGATGCATAACTTCAACATCGGCCTCTTCAGCGGCAAGGCCCAATAATTCGACGCCGGTTTGCCATTGCTGGCGCGAACCCGAAAGCGAATCGGGCCTGGCCAGAAGAACCTGGCCGGAATAACACAGTCTCAGAGTCGCTTCATCCCTGAGTCTGGTGGCGGCAATGCGCGCGATTTGTGGCGTCATATCCGGCCGAATGGCAAGCAGTCCCGCCCCGGCCGGGTCGGTAAAGATCATGGTCTGGTCAGCCAGGAATTTTCCGGCGCCGCTGCTCATGGACTCTGGCCGTTCCAGCAGGGGTGGAATAACCTCTTCGTAACCCGACTGGTCAAAGATCTCCATCAGGCAAGTCTGGAGCCTCCTCAACTGCCGGGTTAGCGGACCAAAAGCATCCGCAAGGCCAACGATGGGCCGTAAAGTTGAATGTGGCTTCACAGACCTGTCAGTTCCACATAACTTACGGTCAGCATATCGGGAAGATCACGAAGCGCCTTGAGAATCTTTGCGTCGGGCCTGGAATCTACGGTAACGACTGAAATTGCGGCCTCCTTGTCCGGACGCCGGCCAAGGCGAAAATCCGCGATATTGATATTGGCGCTGGCCAGGATCGAACCGATGGCCGCAACGACGCCTGGCCTGTCCATGTTTTCAAAAAAGATCATGCGACCGGCTGGCGCCATCTCAATCTCACAGCTATCAATACTGACAATCCGGGGCCGCACGCCGTCGAACACGGTGCCGGAAACGCAGCGTCTTCCCTCATCCCCCTCAACCTCAACCCGGATCAAGGTGGTAAAGTGGTCGGATTGTTCCCGAGCCGCCTCACTAATGTCGATACCACGCTCTCTGGCCAACAGACTGGCGTTAATGGCATTGACCTCTTCCATACTCTGGGAAAGCAGCCCCTGCATCACCGCATTCATCATCGGCTTCCGGTTAAATCCCGCCACATGACCTTCAAAATGAACGTGAACATGGTCATAGCCCGGCGACATGATCTGACCGATAAACTCACCCAGGCGTTCGGAAAGCTGTAGATAGGGAAGCAGCACCTTATGCTCCTCCTCCGAGATTGAGGGTACATTAACCGCATTGCCGATGATACCCATAAGAAGATAATCGGCTATTTGTTCAGCAATTTGCACGGCCACATTTTCCTGCGCCTCGTTGGTGGATGCTCCGATGTGGGGCGTACAGGAGACATTTTCCAGCTCAAACAAGGGAATATTCCGGGCTGGTTCCTGAGCAAACACATCCAACCCCACGGCTCGCAACTGACCGGATTTACAGACTTCGTATAGGGCCTTCTCATCCACTATGCCGCCCCTGGCGCAGTTGACGAGAATCGCGCCGGGTTTGATGTTGGCAATGACCTCGGCATTCACCATATTTCTGGTGCTGTCGAGCAATGGGATATGGATAGTCAGCACATCAACCTGCGCGACCAGATCCATCAGGGAATCGACCTTGGTCACCCCCATGGCGGCAGCTCGCTCATTGCTGATGTATGGATCATAGACCAGAACCTGCATATGCAGACCCTTAAGACGATCACAAACGATGGCGCCGATATTTCCGGCCCCGAGGACGCCAGCCTTCTTGCCCGTCAGCTCCATGCCCATAAATCGGGCCTTTTCCCATTTTCCCGCCTTGGTTGATGCACTGGCCTGGGGAATTTGCCTGGCTGCTGCCAGGATATGTGAAATGGCCAGTTCGGCGGTTGTAATGGTATTCCCGAATGGCGTATTCATGACTACGATGCCACGCCGGGAACAGGCATCCACATCAATGTTATCAACACCGATTCCCGCCCTGCCTATCACCTTCAACCGATCCGCGGCCTTCAGCAGGGCTCCCTTGAGCTTGGTCGAGGAACGTACCGCGATGGCATCATATTCAGCAATAATCTTCTGCTGTTCCTGCGGGCTCAAACCCGGCTTGTAATCCACGTCTATACCGCGCAGGCGGAACACCTCAACCGCTCTCGGCGACATCTTGTCGGCAATCCAGACCTTAGGCATGGTGAAACCTTTCAGCAAGAATAGCCTGGGCCGCACTGACGCCCTGACCCATTTTGACCGGTTGACCAAACCGGTTCAAAGCAATTTCGATAGCGCTAATGGCCATGACGATATCAAAAACATCATAATAACCTAGATGTGCAATACGGATAATTCTACCCTTAAGATGCGCCTGACCGCCGGCAAAGGTCACGCCCATTGTATCCCTCAGGTATTTAACAAATGCCAAACCATCGACCCCGTCCGGCACATAGGCCCCTGTTGCGCTTGTTGCCGGATTGATTGAAACCAGCTTCATGTCAAGCGCCGTAAGCCCGGCGCGCGTAGCCTGCGCCAGCAGCGCATGACGGGCGTAGAGGTTCTCGAGGCCCTCTTCGAACATCATCTTCAGCACTTCATTCAGGCCGATAATAAGCGCCACCGCAGGCGTCCAGGCCGTGGTATCCTTACCCGCCTGCTGACTTTTCCGCTCGGTTGCAAGGTCGAAATAGAATCTCGGGCATGTTGCCGATCCCGTCATCTTCCACGCCTTATCCGACAGGGCAATCATGGCCAGTCCGGGAGGTAGCATGAATGCCTTCTGCGAGCCTGAAACAACAACATCGAGCCCCCAGTCATCCATCGGCATGTCAATCACGCCAAGGGCCGTAATGGCATCCACTACGGTAACGCAATCACCGCGATCCGCGGTCAGCCGAGCAATCTCCCGAATCGGATGTTCGGTCGTCGTGCTGGTCTCACTGGCCTGCA
>CAZQZF010000016.1:0-16726 GCA_964597745.1 uncultured Zetaproteobacteria bacterium | reverse complement strand
ATAGCGGCATGAGCAACCAGTGGCTAAAGGATCAAGGGCTGATTTCCATCAAGCAACTTTGGGTAAACATTCATTATCCGGCTACGGCCCGATAATCTTCATGAACCGCCCCGTGCGGACCCGCATGCGGGGTGGTGTGGGGGCTGGGGGTTAAAGTCCCCCGGCTACCCGATTCGCATTTTTCATATAATGTTTCGGGCGCAACATCAAAGCCACAATCCCACGCAAATGTAGGCCATGAATCCAAATAGAATTGAGAAAACGCTTGTGGTGATTTTAACGGCTCCGCTTGCTTGTATTTATGGATAATATCTTTTAAATCCACTTTCCCTTTTTTTCCCATCATTAAATTCCAGGAAAATCTGATAGTCCTTCAGGTACTTTGCGTTTTCCAAGTAAACACACTGCATTGTTTTTACTCCTATACCAAAGGTTCAATCTTGTGAAATTCTTTTGACTCCCACATGTTTAGAAGTTCTTCTTTATGAATTTCCGCCCATTCTTCCACCAACCCCCTTACTTTTGCAGGAACTTTGCCGGAAATTATATTCAGCGTTTTGATTTCACATGACGCCCTGTATTCATTGTATCTTACATGAAAGCGTTGAAGAGCCTGAATAGTGCAGACTAGGGGATTAATGCTTGATGATGTCCGGTGATGGTCTCATGGTTTGGAAATGGAACATATGACCAACATCACTGTTTCCGATATTGAATAGTTTACAATAACCCATGCGTGAGACACACCTTAAACTGCTACAGTCCATGCCTATCTTCGGCGGCGTCGATGAAACAGCGCTGGATTTTCTCCTTGAACGAGCACCCCTTATTTCCGTAAAAAAGCGGGAATATTTTTTTCGCGAAGGGGAACATGGCGCTTCCATGTTTGTGCTCACTCATGGAAAGGTCGCCGTCCTGCGAAAGTGGAATGGCGTTAAGCATCCCATCAAGTATTTCAATCAGGGCGATTGCTTTGGGGAGATGGCATTGATTGATCTCGGCCGCCGCACCGCATCGGTTCAGGCCCTGGAGAGCTGTATCGCCATCAAATTATCGAGTGAAACGCTGATGCGGTTGTATCAGAGGGATACCAAACAATTTTCCATCATCTACATGAATATAGGCCGTGAACTCAGTCGCAGATTGCGCCAGGCCGATGCGCGATTATTCCGGCTTGAGGCGGAACGGGACAAATGAACCAGCATCAGTTTTATGGGTCGAGGATGCCCAGTGAGCTACGGAGGGAAAGAGTAGTCCCAACTATGATGACTTCGTAAAAAGTCATCATCGCACCCATGGAGGGACTTTTTACGACTTCATCAACTATAACAGGTTGGCCAGTTTGGTCTGGTTGCGTTTCAGTTGCCAGTCATAGACGACGGTAAAGGCGAGCACCTGTTGGACATAGCGGCGTGTTTCACTGAATGGAATGGCTTCGATCAGCACTTCAGGATCGATACCTCGCCTTTTCTTGGGCAGCCACTGATCTATCCTGTACGGACCGGCGTTATAGGCGGCGGCCGCCCAGGCCAGATGGCCGTGATATCGGTCCAACATCTTTGCCAGATAGGCGGAACCCAGACGGATGTTGATTTTCGGCTCAAGCAGGTCAGCCCTTGATCTCAGTCGTATCTTTCTCTTTCTGGCCATCTGTCTGCCCGTGCGAGGCATGAGTTGCATCAATCCCATCGCTCCGGCGTGTGACCGGGCATAGGGATTAAAGGCTGATTCCTGACGGATGATGGCCAGAATCCAGGATGGCGACAACCGGGTCTTCTCCGCCGCCTTTTTGATGACCCCTTGATATTGCAGCGGAAAGCGTAACTCCAGAAAGTCGGTCAGCATGCCTCTATAGGCTGCCCGAATGGCCTGATCGTACCATTTCCAGCCGGATGCCAGGCTGGCGGCAACCTTCCACTCTTCTTCCGTGGCCTCCGATAGTGCGGCATGCCATTCACGAACCGCCTTATTCAGTTCCGTGAGCTGTAACCATTCGTGCGCCCTTTGGATGTTTGGACGGGCTGCTAACGCGCGCAGTTCCGCCGGGGGAGGCGCATAGGCAATCGCCGAAAATTTGAAAGGCCGTCCAAGTCGTTCGGCGCTCAGAAAGCTGTAATAACCCCGCTCCTTCGCCAGTTCGGAAAGAATGGAGATCGCACGCTCTTTCCTGCCCGCATGAAAAAGCGCGCGGGCCTGCCAGTACCGCCAGCGTGACATATTCCGGAGCCTTTTCGGCATGGCCTGGATCGTTTTGAGAGCCGGCAGCCACCGGCCATTAAGCAGTTGACTTCGGATCTGCCACTGCCAGATATCTGAGTTCCTGTCTTCCGGCCGGATCCTGGCCAGCCACCTTGCCGCTTTGGCTAGATGCTGGCGGGCAGCGTACAAGGCAACGTCATGTTGCAATTCGGCATACGCCCTGGTTGACAATCGACCCTTATGCCTTGCCAGTAGCTTCCAGGCAAGCCCGGCATCCCGCCTGGCCAATAGTTTCAGGCCATCAATCAGAATATACTCCCGATATCTTCTCCCCAGCGTTCTCCATCTCCATGCGCGCAGTGTTTTTTCCGGATTCCGGCGCATATTCAGCCAGCGCCTGAACCAGATCCTGCCTCTTTTTCCCAGATAGGTGATGTTCCTTCTGGCGCTTCTGATCCGGCCCCGGGTCATCTGACCGCGGATCCGCTCCCAGACTTCCCGGTTTGATGGATGCCCCATCTTCTTCCAGTGAGAAAACACCGGTCGCCACCGGGGCTTGATTCGCTCTCCCTTTAACCAGTGTTCGCCTATCAGCCCGGCGGCTTCATCTTTTCTGCCTGTATGCCACAGACTCTGCAGTTGAACGGTGAACACGAAAGGTTTGCCATGACTCAGGCCATTGATCTCCTTCAATACCCGGACCCACTGGCCCTTACCTGCCAGATATCGAATCCAGGCCAGACGCAACTCATGCGATTCAGGGATGTCCGCATACTGAGATAGAGTCTTTTCAATTCCCTGAGCGGAACCTTTATCCAGATGTTTCCAACTCAGCCATATATCCAGATACGGCGCCAGCGGATATTTCTCCAGTTTTAATCTTAATTCTGTAAACCGTTTGATTTTATTCCGTTTCAGGGCCTTGCGGGCCTCTTTAAACCATTCCCTCTGCTGCTTAATCGTCTGGTTGGGTGTTGCATAGGATAACGAGAAAAAGGCAGGCAGGGGAATTGCCAACAGAAAGAGGAGAATGGCTGTAAATAAAAACCGGATCAAATGCGCCCTCTGAATCAAAAATAATTCAGACTATCCCGGATTTTCACAAAGGCAAACCCGTTATTTCCTGCCGCCTGTCCGCGTGCAGCTCAACCCGTGTCGGCTAGCCGCCGTAAAAAGTCTTTTCACCAAGCTCGCTCATCATCAAAATGGCATCATCGGCTCTACCTTCAATTTGCTGTTGCAAACCGGCATCGACAACCTCACCAACAAATATCGAGTGATCACCTTTCTCGACAGTTTCCACCAATTTACATTCAATAAAAGCAGGAGCTAAATCCAGAATAGGACAACCATGTGCACCCGATCTATATTTTTCGCCATTCAGTGTTTCAGCCTCTTTAGTGGTGGGTTTAAAAAAGCCGAAGCAAGCCCCTTGCTGTCCTTTACCCAACATATTCAAGGCAAAGTAGCCGGTTTCCTTAATAAGGTCATGCGCACCCGAATCAGTTTTTACACCGACAACTGCCAGAGGTGGTTCAAAGCTGGCCTGAGTAACCCAGTTCACAGTCGCCGCCGCCGCACGGCCATCTTCAGTCTCAACGGTTAATACATACAATCCATAGGGGATCATGCGTAGAGCAGTTTTCTTTGCCGTAGTATCCATATATAGCCTCACAATAATTTGATTCTCTTCGGTTGAATCCACTTATAACCCTAAGCCAGCATAGCCGGAACCAAACAGGCTTGGACCACGGAAAACGCTGAGATACAAGGAGAACAAAGGCCAAAACTTTTACCGCAGAGGGCGCAAAGGTTCGCAGAGGAGATCAAAAACTTTCTTGTCTTTCCTCTCTTTTCTTCCTCTGCGCCCTCTGCCTGCCTGTGCGTGAACGCACGCAGACAGGCGGTAATATAATCTTGTGCATTTTTCATTAGATATTATAGGTTAGAGACTAACCCGGATCCAGGTAACTAATATACACTTTTGAATGATGAAGTCATAAAAAGCCCCTCCATGGGTGCTATGATGACTTTTTACGAAGTCATCTTGAATGATTCAGATGAAAACCGGCGCAATTTAAATCCGGGAAGATTCTCCAGCAATAATTTTCCGTAATATTTTGTGCATATCCTGGGATCAAGGATAATGATGTTTCCAACATCCTTTTCCGTTCGAATCAAGCGCCCAACCATTTGAGTTAAACGGATCGAGGCCATGGGCAGTACGTAATCATTAAATGAATTGCCGCCGGATTTCCTTATCCAGTTCAGGCGGGCCTGTTCCATGGGTGTCGAAGGAACGGCGAAGGGCAGGCGTGGAATAATTACAGTTGTGCAGAAATCACCTGCAAGATCAATACCCTCGGAAAAGGATGCCAGACCGAATATGATGCTTGTCTGACCTGCCTCAATGGACGCCTTGTGCATGGCAATCAGATCCTTCTTGGCCATCTCTCCCTGCATCAAGACAGTGCCGGAGAGAGCCCCGTTAATCTCAAGAATCTCCCGCACGCGGCGCATCTTCCGAGTGCTGGTAAAGAGCGTCAGCACCCCCTTCGATCCCTTTTCCGCGACACCGGTAATGATGTTTGCGGTCAGCTGCTCATGCCCTTCATCATCCGGCCCGGTGGCGTCAGCAGTGATATAGACAGATGAACGCTCGTATTGAAAGGGAGAGGCAAAACTGCGGGTCTTTACAGCCCGATCCGCCAGGCTCAAACCAGACTCCTGAAGAAATCGGTCAAAGTTTCCCAATGCGCGCAACGTCGCTGAATAGGAGATGACCGCCCTGGCTTCCTGCCATAAAAACTCATTCAGATGTTCCGATGCAAAGGTGGGAAATGCATTGAACTGGTAGTCCGAATTTTTGAGTTGATCGATCCAGCGGGCTGTCGGCGGCAGTGCCGGATCGTCCTCCCGCAGGAGCATGGTGGCGCAGGCAAACAGGTTTTGTATGCGATGATAAAAGAACCCGAGACTGGATTGAATCCTTTCCACCATCGCATTACCCATACCTATTTTAGCATCGTCTGTTGTGCATGCCTTGAGGATATTGGCGGCGCTCTTCAGCAGCAGACCAGATTTATTGACTATAGCCTTCATGGGTTCAGTGCACGATTCCGGCATGGTATTAAATAACCATGCACTATCCTTGAACATAAGCTCATTCTGCTCAATAACCGACTGGATCATTTGTAGTGATTCTTTCAGTAGATGGATCAACTCGTTGGATTTGTTAATGGAATTATTGGCAGATTCCGGGATCTTGGTAACTTTCAGCATTCGGTTCAAAACCTTCAGATAACTGTCCAGCCACTCCCGTGACCCCTTCACATGGAAGACCGAGCCAAAGTGCCGAACGGCGGTATCGGGTAGACGATGGGCCTCGTCGAGCAGATAAACCGTATCCTCCGGTTTGCAGGGGATGACAGCGCCGCCGCCAAGGGCCAGATCGGAAAGCAGAAGATCGTGGTTGACGACAATGACGTCACATTCCCGCAAATGCCCGCGGGATTTAAAGTAAGGGCAATCTTTGTACAGGGAGCAACGTTTGCCGAGGCAGGCATGACCGTCAATAGTGATCCTGTCTCTGGTTCCGGATGAGACCGGTTTCTGGTAAGCATCCAGATCGCCATCCCATGATTTATCATTAAAGGCCTGTTTTATCTCCTTAAGCTCATACTCATTGGCTGGAAGGGAGGTGGCCTCACTGCCTGATGCAAGGCCCTGTTCATCAAATAACGCCAGGTTCTGATCATCCGTTTTGATTCCTGGATAAAGAAGCTTTTTTGGACACATATACCGCCCACGGCCTTTGGCCAGGGCCGAGGAAAAATCCTGACCAAGCATTTTGCGCAGGGCAGGCAGGTCATGATCAATAATTTGTTCCTGCAGGGCGATAGTTCCAGTCGAGTAGACAATAGGAGAGGCATCTTCATCATCGATTTTCCGGCGCATAAATAGCGCGGCCATCAGGCCGGCATAACCTTTACCAATGCCCGTTCCACCCTCGCATACGCATAAACCACCCTCGCCAATGGTATTGGCGATGATGGCGGTCATTTTTTCCTGATCCATACGCCGGCAAAGACCGTGTCTATACAGCTTTTCAAACCATCTGTTCAAGTCTTTTATCGTATGGCCGGTTATGAAGGCGTGGCAAGGGTTTCTTGAACCTAGGTTGAAAGGTTTTTCTGGAAAGCGAAGGGCGCATCCGACACACTCTCGCACCATGCTTGAAATAAAAGGTCTATCACTTGCCGTGCCTGCCGGGGCAGGATATTTGAGCGCAGTGACGGATGTATCATTTGAGATGCATCCGGGTCGCGTACTGGGTCTGGTAGGGGAATCCGGCTGCGGCAAAACATTGACGGCCCAGGCCATCCTGCGCCTGGGAGAACATCAGGGGATTCGCTGTCTCGGCGGTCAGATCCTGCTTGATGGCCATGATATTTTTTCCATGACCGAAAAAGAGTTGCAGCAGATGCGGGGCGGACGCATCAGCATGATATTTCAGGAGCCCATGACGGCGCTCAACCCCGTCTTCTCGATTGGCAGTCAGATTCTGGAGGTCATCCGGCTACATTTGAGACTTTCAAAACAGGATGCCCGCGAACGGGCCATCCAGCTACTCCGGGATGTCGGTCTGCAGGATGCCGAGGCCCTTCTCGGCCAATATCCGGACGCACTTTCCGGCGGTATGCGCCAGCGCGTTCTGATTGCCATGGCCATGTCAGCTAAACCGGATTACATCATTGCCGATGAACCGACCACGGCCCTGGACGTCTCGGTCCAGGCCCGCATCATCTACCTGCTCAGGGAACTGCAGAAGGCGCGGGGACTGGGCATGCTGCTGGTCACGCATGATTTCGGCCTGGTGGCGGAACTGGCCGATGATGTAGCCGTTATGTATGCCGGACATATCGTCGAACAGGGTCCGGTTACGGATATCTTTGACCAGCCTTCCCACCCCTATACACGCGCTCTGATGCAATGCCGGCCGGAGACGGCCAAAAGAGGAGAAGCCATGCCTGTGATCCCCGGCCATGTACCGGCGCCGGGCTCATGGCCACGGGGCTGCCGCTTTTCACCCCGGTGCGCCCTGGCTGACAATTCATGCGAGAAGCCCGTCGCCGATCATGCCTGGAAGAATGGAAATCATTGGGCCCGGTGCGTGCATGTCAATCACGAGTCAAATCCGTGAACATCCTTGAGGTTGAGGGACTTAAAAAAACCTTCCAGCGCGCTGGCCTTTGGCGAGCCCTTGGTCCCGGCGTCCGGGCCGTGGATGACATCAGCTTCAAGCTTGGTGAAGGCGAAACCCTGGCCATCGTCGGCGAATCCGGTAGCGGAAAGTCAACGACAGCGCGCCTTGTGCTGCGCCTCATCGAACCGGATGGCGGCAGAATCCGCTTGCTGGATCAGGATATTACAACGATGAGAGGCAGTGAGATGCGCGGTATGCGGCGGCACATGCAGATGGTCTTTCAGGATCCCTTTGCCTCATTGAACCCGCGCATGAAAATCGGAGAAACGGTTGGCGAAGGTCTACGCGTACATGCCCCGCAACTGAACAGGGATCAGCGCCGGGACAAGGTTGTCGAGGTGCTGATTAAATGCGGTATGAGCGAGGAGGCGGTTGATCGTTATCCGCATCAGTTCAGCGGCGGCCAGCGCCAGCGCATCGGCATCGCCAGGTCATTGGCGGTTTCTCCGAAACTGCTGGTGCTGGATGAACCCGTCTCGGCGCTTGATGTCTCTATTCAGGCCCAAATTCTTAATCTTCTGCGTGATCTCCAGGTCGAGCAGGGTCTGGCCTATCTGTTTATTTCCCATGATCTTTCCGTGGTCAAACAGATTGCGGACAGGGTAGCGGTCATGTTTGCCGGCCGTATCGTGGAGGCCGGCAGCGTTGCTGATGTTTTCAACCAGACGGCGCACCCTTATACAGGCGCACTCATGAAGGCCAGGCCGGTAGATCACCCCAACCAGCGAGCACAACATGGCGATGTGCCCATGAGGGATGTGGAGGCAGTGGCCCGGAGTGGCTGTCCGTATCGTCTGCGTTGCCCGTTTGACGAGACTGATTGCCAGACTTTTGACGGCAGGATTCATGATGGAGATCATCCGGTGGCCTGCATTCATCCGCTATCCGGTTTTATTCACAAATAGTGCAGGTTAGCGGGTTACGTTGGGTTCCCTGCAAGAGGCTGTAAGCTCGGATTTTTCTCCCGGTTCCAGGCTGGCTGACAGATTTCCAAAGTACTCGTATCGAGTTGAACAGGCGCATCTGGCGGCTGAGATCGCGGATGCCATGGAGCGGAAAGAGATTCTGCTGGCCGAGGCCGAAACCGGAACGGGTAAGACGCTGGCCTATCTGATTCCCGCCATCAGGAGCAGCCGGAAGATATTGATCTCCACCCACACCAGGGCATTACAGGATCAGTTGATAGCGAAAGATCTGCCGGCGGCCTTAAGCGCGCTGAATGTGGAAAAGGACATTGCCCTGCTCAAGGGCCGGGCAAACTATCTCTGTCCGCATCTCCTGGATCTGAAACTCCGGGATCACCGATTGACTCACCCGGTCAGACAATTACTGCGGGATGTACTGGCATGGTCCGAGACCAGCCGGGAAGGGGACCTGTCGTTTCTGGACTTCGATGTCTTTGACCGGGGCATTGGCGGTATGGTGACGGCTACCGCCGATCAATGCCTGGGCCGGGATTGCCCTGAGTGGGATCTATGCCCGCTGGTCCGGGCGCGGGCCAGTGCCAGGGATGCGGACATCGTTATCACCAATCACAGCCTGCTGCTGGCGGATGCCGCCCTGAAATCGGGAGAGTTTGGCGAGGTCCTGCCCCGGTTTGATGTGTATATTCTGGATGAAGCCCAGGGTATTCCTGATCTTGCCAGTCAGCATTTTGGTCTGCAATTGAGTGGCCAGCGGTTCTCCAGATGGGGCAACGATATGCTGGCCGCCCTGGATAAACTTGGTGATGAAATGGATTTACAGCATGAAATCACTCAATTGCTGAAGAAATTGTTGCCTGTTTTCGCAAAAGGGGAATTGGCGGATGTACTGACGGCATGGCAGCCGTTGGTAAGTCTGGCAGCCAGCCGTACGGAACGCGGTCAGGACCTGGTCAAGCTGGCCCGGCGGGCGGAGGAGATCTCTCAACAGATCGAGGCAGTCATGCATCCCGATCCCGGCTTCGTGGCATGGACTGATGGCGATGACAGTTCAAAGCGCTACTTTCTTGCGCCCATCGAAACCGGACCCCTGCTTGAGGAGCATGTCTGGAGCCGGGAGGCGGCGTTTATTCTGCTTTCCGCTTCACTGCGCGTATCGGGCAGGTTTACCTATGCCAAGACCCGTCTTGGCCTGTCTGAAGCAAAGGAATCTACGCATGGTTCACCCTTCAATTATGATGAGCAGGCCCTGATCTACGTTCCCGAACACCTGCCCGAACCACGCAGCAAGGGCTATGAAGAGCAATTGCTGGCTGAAATGGAGGCCCTGCTAACGGCTTCACGGGGCAGGGCATTTGTCCTGTTCACTTCCCACCGCATTCTCGCACACATTGCGCCTATGCTTGCCAGTCGTCTCCCGTGGCGTGTTCTGGTCCAGGGAATTGACGGAACAAAGGATAAAATACTTTCTTTATTTCAAGAAGATATACATTCTATCTTATGTGGTACGCGAAGCTTCTGGGAAGGCGTAGATGTACCGGGAGAGACCCTGTCCATGGTCATTATCGACAAGGTTCCCTTTGCCCCGCCCGATGATCCGTTGCTGAATGAGCGCATCAAGGTCTGCGATAAACATGGTGGAAATGCTTTTCGTGATATTCAGTTACCTGAAGCCGTTGCAACCCTGAAACAGGGACTGGGCCGCCTGATCCGCTCGCCGACGGATCGAGGCGTCATAGCCCTGCTGGATTCAAGAGTATATTCCAGATCCTATGGCAGGGAGGTGTTCCGAAATTTCCCGCCGGCGCCCAGGAGTACCAGGATCGGCGACGTGCAACGTTTCTTCGGATCATGATCATTCTGGCGCCGGACTCATTTAAGGGTTCTCTAAGCGCCTTGCAGGCCTCGGAGGTTCTTGCCGGGGGAATTAGATCAGTAAAACCGGATGTGAAAATCCGCCAGTTGCCAATAGCCGACGGTGGGGAGGGAACGCTGGATATTCTGCTCTCTGCCCGGTCGGGGCAAAGGTTAGAGGAGTCTGTCGCCGGAGCTTGTTTTCAGCCCATGCGGGTTACCTACGGGACTATCTCCAATAAAGACGGGACTCAAACAGCCGTTATCGAAATAGCAAAAATCATTGGTCTGTCACAGTTTCGACACACTCCGGTCGAACAGCGTAGCAGCGCCGGGGTAGGGGAGTTGGTGCGGAAGTGCCTGGACCGTGGTATTCGAAGCTTTCTTATCGGTCTGGGTGGCAGCGCTACCAACGACGGCGGTGCAGGCGTGCTTGCCGCACTGGGCGTGAAACTTCTGGATGGTCAAGGTCACGAAGTTACTCCAACCCCGTTTGGATTGTCCGATGTTCGGCGGGTAGATTTTTCCAGCCTGGATCCAAGGCTGACTGAATCCGATATTCAAGTGCTGTCTGATGTCGCTAACTCCCTGTTGGGGCCTGATGGCGCAACGGTTATGTATGGCCCCCAGAAAGGGGTTCAAGCCGGTAAAATCCCGGAGTTTGAGCGGTACATCAGGTGTTTTTCAAATCTGTGCGATTTGCAGGTAGGCCAAGACATTTCAGGCCGGAAGGGGACCGGTGCAGCCGGGGGTATCGGCTATGCCTTTCAGTTGCTCGGGGCAAGGCATCAGTCAGGCGCCGAAGTCATCTTTGATATCTATGGGCTGGATGACCTCCTGAAGGACGCCTCCTGGCTGATTACAGGGGAGGGGGAGACCAATGTCCAAACCCTGTACGGCAAGGCGCCCATTGTTGCCGCCCGGCATGCCAGATATTGCCATGTGCCAGCTGTATTAATTTCCGGATCAATCGACCCCGATTGCGTACCCAAAATTAATGAATGGTTTGATGAGCTGATTGAAATCAGACATGCTTCCATGACCCTGCGAGAATCTATGCTTCTTGCCAGGAAATTGCTTGCGGATGCAGCGAGCCAGTTTGCCCGAAAGCATCTACTCGACTAGGATAATGAGGAGGAATGATGGTTATTTATCTGGTTCAGCATGCCGAGGCCAAATCCAGGGAGGAAGATGCGGAGCGTGGTCTCAGTGAGAAGGGTTTCCAGGATATTCAACGGGTGGCTACGTTTTTGCAGGACCGCATTGGCGCAGACCGTATCCTGTACAGCACGAAAAAACGGGCTCGTCAGACCGCCGAAATACTGGCTGACACCCTGAATATTGAATATGTTGAGGAGGCTCCGGACCTTGATCCGATGGCCGATCCCGGCGTCTGGTCGGCGCATCTGGCCTCAATGACTGAAGATGTGATGCTGGTTGGCCACCTGCCGCATATGGAGCGGCTTGCCTCGCTACTGCTTGCCGGTAATCCGGAACAGTCCGTGGTGCTTTATAAGCCCGGCACGGTGTTATGTTTGGAACGTGGAGAAGGCGGGTGGCACGTGAAATGGATGTTGCCCCCCTGCCTGGTTGCCTGATCCCGAATAGGACCCTAGACAGGAAGCGGCGACTCGAAATACAACAGCGCCATATAGCCCAGATAGACGATCAGCAGGATAGCGCCCTCATAGCGGTTGATATGCCCGGCGCCGCGCAGGCCATAAGCCATGATAAACATCAGCAGGGTTAATCCGATCATCACAGGATAGTCGCGACTCAAGACCTCGGCCGGGAATTTCCCCGGCCTGATGATGCCCGGCATGCCGAGTACAGCCAGAAGATTGAACATATTTGAGCCAACGACATTGCCAATGGCCAGATCATGCTCTCCCTTGACGATGCTCATAATCGATGCCGCCAGTTCCGGCAGGCTGGTACCCAGCGCTACGATGGTCAGACCGATGACCACATCGCTAATACCGAGCGCGTGTGCAATGCTCACGGCTCCCCAGACAAGCATACGGGAACTGACAAGAAGCACCATCAAGCCGATCAGAAACCACATGACCGCGTGACCCATATCTATTCTGGCCGGAACCTCGGCATCAAGTTCCGACAGCAGGGGATCACGCCGGCTTTCCAGACCCTGCCGCACCAGCCAGAAAATCACCAGCACGAGCCCGGCCAACAGCGCCACGCCATCCAGGCGCCCCAGCACACCGTCCCACATGAGGGCCAGCGCAATCAGCGTGATGGCCAACAGGATGGGGAGCTCCTTTTTCAGCATATGTGACTGTATGCGTATGGGGGCAATGAGTGCGGTAAGGCCCAGAATCAGGCCAATGTTGGCGATATTTGAGCCCAGGGCGTTGCCGATGGCAAGTCCGGGATTTCCCTCCCATGCCGCGATGCTGGAGACGAGTATTTCAGGCGCCGAGGTGCCGAGACTGACGATGGTCAGGCCGATGATTAGAACGGAAACGCCCAGATTTCCGGCGATGGCCGCGGCGCCGGCGACAAAGCGGTCGGCGCCCCAGATCAGCAAGGCAAAGCCGGCAAGAATAGCTAGAAGGGCAGGTATCACAGTCAGTCAGTGGACCTCGTCGACGATTTCGATCGGGATATTATTGTCTGTAAACAGAGGGGCGCCGCCCGTCACCGCCTCAATACGCAGTTGAGCTATACCGGCATAGTCTCCGCCCGGGGCTTCCGCCAGGCTTGTGATACGGCCCATTGGAGCGGATGTTTTAATGATCGCCGGTAATATTGATGGCGCTGCATTCATTTGCACCCTGTAGAGGCGGTGTTTGATCCTGCCGCGCCAGCGCATACGGCTGGTAAGCTCCTGACCAACGTAACAACCCTTGTCAAAGCAGACGCCCTGACGCTCAATGAAATTGACATTCAACGGGTAACAACTTTCATCAAAATCGATGCCGAAGCGGGGGTATCCATTAAGGATGCGGGCCGCCTGTAGTGCATCTTCATCCATTCGAGAACCCAGATTTTCCAACCATGACGTCTTTTCTCCCTTTGCCGTTACAAGCCAGATCCCGTCACTGGCAGCCATTGGAACCCGCATGACATACGTATCCCGGCCTTCAACCCTGGTTGTTGCGAACAGGGTCTGATTCGGGACCGGCAGCCCTGCATCCTCCATGGCCGGGTCGGTCTTCATACCCTGCAGGGCAATCACGCCAAGTTGTTCGACAATACCGATGCGAACCTCAAATCCCAGAGAGAACTGCCTGAGCCGTCCGACCAGGCTGGATGCCCGGCTTGATTCCGCGACAAGCACAAGTTCATCGCCATGCCCCTCCAGCAGGTGCATATCACATACCAGCTTGCCCTGCGGCGTTAAGGCAGCGGCATAGATGCCCTGATCTTCCGAAACCGGAGCGATATCCTGCGTGATCTGCCCCTGTAAATAATCTCTTATCCTTGGTCCGGATGCCTTAATCACATGAAGCCAGTCAACAAAACTGCTCGCATGGTCTTTACGTAGGCGGGCCCGGTCACTACTGGACAGTTTATCCATGGAACCTCATTTGTACGGATGTATCCGCGCGTCAATGATCATCTGATCTTACTCAGACTAGCAGCGATGCGATCTCCTCACGGGTATAACGCTGGGGCAGGCGGGCGCCGAATTGCGAGACAATTTGCGCCGCTGCGTGACTGCCAAGATGTCCGGCCTGATGCCAGGACAGACCATGGGTGATACCATATAGAACGCCCGCGGCATACATATCGCCGGCGCCGGTGGTGTCCACGGCATCCACCTCCACGCCCTCGACGGGAATCACTTCACCCTCGTGCATGATGATGGAACCCATCCTGCCCAGGGTCAACGCCACGTTTTCCGCGTGTTTATGGATTTCACGAGCACAATCAATGGGATCGTCAAAACCGGACAGGGCGCGAGCTTCCTGTTCATTGCAGAACAACAGATCCACGGGCCCTTCAATTAACGCCCGGAATTGATCCCGGCACAGATCAATAAGAAATGGGTCGGATACTGTAAGCGCCACCTTTACACCCTGATCCTTGGCCAGTTCAATAGTCTTGAGAGCCGCGGCCTTTGTTGATTCACCCGTAAACAGATAACCCTCGACATAGACATATTGCGCCTTGCCGATCTCTCCGGCGTCGATATCCCCGGCGGACAATTCACAGGAAACGCCCAGATGGGTGAGCATGGTGCGTTGGGCATCCGGCGTAATCAGCACCACGCATGTTCCGGTCCGGCCGGAAGCGGCCTCTACTTCGATAGCGATACCCAGTTCTGCCATCTCCTGCAGATACTGATGACCAAAACGGTCACTGCCGGTTTTACTGGCATAGGCTGTTTTCCCGCCCATATCGGCGATACCGACGATGGTGTTGGCCGCTGAACCGCCTGAACACCGGTTGACGCTGTGATTGGCGAGTTCCTTCAGTACAGATTGTTGCCGGATCTCTTCGACCAGAGTCATGATGCCCTTTTCCACGCCAATGGAATCGAGAAATGCATCCTCACACTGTAACTGCAAATCCATAATGGCATTGCCCACGCCATAAACATCGTATGTCATATCATGCTCCATATATCAGACGCAGATGAGCGCAGATTTTCACTGATCAGACTTCATCACTATCTGCGTCTATCTGTGTCGAAAATAATCATCCCTGTCCGGCAACGGTCATACCGGTGATCGCCACCGTCGGAACGGCGCTGCTGCCGAACCATGTCAGGTCGTCAGCAAGGCAGGCGATGTTTGCAAACATCTCTTTCAAGTTTCCGGCGATGGTAATGCCCTGAACCGGCCGGGTGGTTTGCCCGTTTTCAACCAGGAATCCCGCCGCACCCCTTGAATAATCTCCGGTGACGCCATTGACGCCGAACCCCATCAGTTCGGTGACAAGCAGACCATCACCCATTTCCAGTAACAATTCCCGCACTGATGCATGGCCAGGTTCCAGGATGATGTTGGACGTGCCAATGCCGATATCGCCGGTTAGCCCGCGCCGGGCATGACCGGTGGAATGCCTGCCAAGCCGGTTGGCTGCATAGCGGTTGGTCAGGAATGTTTTCAGCACGCCCTGTTCAATGATTTGAGTGCGCCGGCAACGGGTACCCTCGCCGTCAAACAGGCGGTTACCCATACCCTGTGGATGATCCGGGTCGTCCATGATATTTATAAATTCAGGAAAGATCCGCTCCTTCTCTGAATTGGCCAGAAAGGTGCGATCCTGCAGGACGGAATGACCATTGATGGCTGATATCAGGTGTCTGATGAGCGATGTGGCAACACGCGGTTCAAAGATGATGGTCATTTCACCGCCCTTGATGCCAGTGGCGCCGAGCCGACGAGAGGCGCGCATTGCAGCTTCCCGGCCAATTTCCTCCGCGGATTTCAACGCCTGGCAGTGCCGGGCGGCGTGCCATGCATAATCGCGCTGCATTCGGTCACCATCACCTGCGATCACCGACGCGCTTAATGAGACGGAGGACTTCCGATAGCTGGCCGCGAAACCATCGGCACAGGCATAGGCGACTGAAGATTGCCCGAAACCGCCTTCCGCCCCTTCGCTGTTAGTGATTTCATCGGAACAGGATAGAGCAGCGTCTTCGCAGGCCAGCGCCGTGGCTTTTGCTACCTCGGTATTCCAGCCGGAATCTTCCGTGGAATGTCTTTCCTCCCATGCAGCCAGTTCATTTGTCGTCGGATGTTCCGCTCCCGAAGGCGGAACGGCATCCGGGTCGGCCTCAGAGATGTATGCCATGGAAATCACCTGATCCACCAGGCGTTTAAGACCCGCATCCGACACGTCAGAGGTGGAGGCGGTGGCAAAGGCAGGGCCGTTTGCCGTCCGGACAAAGGCGCGAAGCCCCATGCCCAGCGCATCTTCGCGCTCAATAGATTCCACCTTGCCGTTTCGCACCTCCACCGATTCACCCGTGTCAGCTACGACCATGGCATCGGCATCGCATGCACCGGATTGTTTTGCTTTTTCCACCAGGCTTTTCGCTATTTCTGTCAAATTAGATGTCATGTATTTGAACCTTTAGAGATCAATTTAAGTTATTCAGATCTTCCTTAATGAAGCATGCCCACAGTTCAGCCGGCTTGGGCTGAGCATAACACTTTTCGTGCCGAAAGAGCCCCGGCAAACAGACATCTCAAAAGCATAGACCACAAATATACAGGCCGTCGAATAATCCTAGAAAAAGCAGTTGGTCACACATCCATAGCGCAAGCTCTTGATTCGCTTGGCTATATGAAGAAAATGCTTATCACCAACAAGGTGACGACGCATTTTTTCATTACGCCATTCAAATCAACATCTTACACTCTGCACGCACTTCCAACTGCTTTTTCTAGGATAATTGAATTCCGAATCCTTCGTGCAAGATTCGGATTAATGCATCAGCGGCTGAAGCCGTTTCTTGTCTTCGGCGGATGCAAAGTGAGCCAGACCGAGCAAAATATCGGCCAACACC